>NZ_JAKSYF010000132.1:0-75083 GCF_022829745.1 Methylobacterium sp. E-016 | reverse complement strand
CGGCGTGTTCGGATCGCTGATCGAGGTACAGGCCGCCATCAAACGCTTCATCGCCGAGAGCAACGGCAATCCGAAGCCGTTCGTCTGGACCGCCGACCCGGATCGCATCATCCAGGCCGCAAAGCGCGGGCACCAAGTGTTGGACTCGTACCACTAGTACGTGCCGAACTTGTAGTTGATGCCGGCGCGGGCGAGGCTGCCCTCGGTTGAGAGGCGCGAGATGTAGCCGATGCCCGGCGTGCCGGCGGGGCCGACATTGGCGACGAAGAGGTTGCGACTCCCGAGGTCGTAGCGGAGGTACTCGCCCTTGATCGTGACCGCGCTGGCGCGGAAGAAGTTCAGGAACGACTCGGTCGGCAGCGCGTACTCGATGCCGCCGCCGTAGGCGTAGCCGGTCTCCATGCTGGAGCGGCGGGCGGCGTAGGTCACCGGAGCGCCGGTCTGGAACGTGACGGACTGGGTCACGTCGCCGTAGGCGAAGCCGCCGGTGCCGTACACGAACACCCGGTTGAAGGCGTAGCCGATGCGGCCGCGCACGGTGCCGAGGTAGTTCAGCTCGGTGCGGTAGCTGTTGGTGAGGACGTTGGGGTTGAAGGCCGGGTTGAAGATCGTCTCGGTGCGGCGGCGCTGCAGGTCGGTGTACTGCGCGTCGGCCTCGATGCCGACGACGATGCCGGAGCCCGGGGTGAACTGGTAGTTGTAGCCGATCTGGCCGCCGCCGGTGAAGCCGTCCTGCGGCAGCGGCACGCTCGAGCGGCGCAGGCCGCGGTCGACGTTGAGCTGCAGCGCGCCGATGCCCGCGGTGCGGACGTTGTCGCGCTCGGAGAAGGCGTAGCCGGCATTCGCGCCGAGGTAGAAGCTGGTCCAGGTGAAGACCGGGACGGGCGTGAACACCGGCGGCGGGGCCCGGCGCGGAAGATCGGCGGCGCCGGCTGAGGCGGCGAGGGTCGCCGAGGCGACGGCGGCGAGGGCGAAGGACTTCAGCACGGGCGGCATCCGGGGTTGGGGACTGACGTTGCAGACCAGTAACCCCGCCGCCTCACCTTGAATATGACTTCGCGGCAACACTCGGAAACATCGTTAGTCCAGTCGCGACGATGCTTTCGTCGATTCTATACGCTACGTTTATCCCGGAAAAATCATCCCACGCCGAGCATCATTTTTTCTAGCACGCGCAAAAAGCCGGTGCCGAAACCCTGCAGGACGGCTGGATCCGCCGCCATGCAGGGCCACCGCCTCACGCCGTCTCGTCGATGATCTCGCCGCCTTCGTCCTCGCCGGCGATGTGCTCGACGGAGACGACGCGCTCGTCCTTGGCGGTGTCGAACACGGTCACGCCCTGCGAGGCGCGGCCGACGACGCGGATGTCGTCCACCGGCACGCGGATGAGCTGGCCGGCATTGGTCACCAGCATGATCTGGTCCGCCGCCTCGACCGGGAAGGAGGCGACGAGGTTGCCGTTGCGGGCGTTGACCTCCATCGCCTTGATGCCCTTTCCGCCGCGTCCCGAGGTCCGGTACTCGAACGACGAGGTCCGCTTGCCGTAGCCGCGCTCGGCCAGCGTCAGAACGAACTGCTGGTTGGCGCCCATCTCGGCGTAGCGCTCCTGCGACAGCAGCGGCGCATCGGTGGCAGCCTCCTCGGCATCGGCGTCGCCGGCCTCGGGTGCGGTGTCGCCGATGACGGCGCGCTGCATCTTCAGGAAGCCGACGCGCTCCTCGGGCGTCGCGTCGAAGCTGTTGAGGATCGTCATCGAGATGACGCGATCGCCCTTGCCGAGGCTGATGCCGCGGACGCCGGTGGAATCGCGGCCCTTGAAGACGCGGACGTCCTCGACGGGGAAGCGGATGCACTGGCCGAGCGCGGTGGTCAGCAGCACGTTCTGCTCGGGGCGGCAGATCTCGACGTGGACGATGTGGTCGCCCGGATCGAGCTTCATCGCGATCTTGCCGTTGCGGTTCACCTGCACGAAGTCGGACAGCTTGTTGCGCCGGACGCCGCCGGATGCGGTCGCGAACATCACGTCCAGCGTGTCCCAGGACGATTCGTCCTCGGGCAGCGGCATGATCGTGGTGATGCGCTCGGCCTGGTCCTGCAGCTGCAGAATGTTGACGAGCGCCTTGCCGCGGGCGTTCGGCGCCGCCATCGGCAGGCGCCAGACCTTCTCCTTGTAGGCCTGGCCCTGGCTGGAGAAGAACAGCACCGGCGTATGCGTGCTCGCCACGAACAGGCGGGTGACGAAATCCTCCTCACGGGTGGACATGCCGGAGCGGCCCTTGCCGCCGCGGCGCTGGGCCCGATAGGTCGAGAGCGGCACGCGCTTGACGTAGCCGGCATGGGACACGGTGACGACCATGTCCTCGCGCTGGATCAGGTCCTCGTCGTCGACGCTCGAATCGTAGTCGAGGATCACCGTCCGCCGCGGAGTGGCGAACTGGGTCCGCACCTCGGCGAACTCGTCCTTGACGATGGTCTGGATGCGCTGGCGCGAGCGCAGGATGTCGAGGTAGTCGGCGATCTCGTCGGCGAGCGACTTCAGCTCGTCGCCGACCTCGTCGCGGCCGAGCGCGGTCAGGCGCTGCAGGCGCAGGTCGAGGATCGCGCGGGCCTGCACCTCCGAGAGGCGGTAGGTGCCGTCGTCCGCCACCCGGTGGCGCGGGTCGTCGACCAGGGCGATCAGCGGGGCGATGTCGTGGGCCGGCCAGTCGCGGGCCATCAGCGCCTCGCGCGCCGAGTTCGGGTCGGGCGAGGTGCGGATCAGCCGGATCACCTCGTCGATGTTGGCGACCGCGATCGCGAGGCCGCACAGCACGTGGGCGCGCTCGCGCGCCTTGTTCAGCAGGAACTTTGTGCGGCGGGAGACGACCTCCTCGCGGAAGTCGATGAAGGCCTGGAGCAGGTCCTTCAGGTTCATCAGCTCGGGGCGGCCGCCGTTCAGCGCCACCATGTTGCAGCCGAACGAGGATTGCAGCGGCGTGAAGCGGTAGAGCTGGTTCAGCACCACCTCCGCCATCGCGTCGCGCTTGATCTCGACGACGATGCGCATGCCGTCGCGGTCGGACTCGTCGCGCAGGTCCGAGATGCCCTCGACGCGCTTCTCCTTGACCAGCTCGGCAATCTTCTCGACCAGCGTGGCCTTGTTCACCTGGTACGGGATCTCGGTGAAGATCAGCGCCTCGCGCTCCTTGCGAAGCTCCTCGACGTGGGACTTCGCCCGCATGATGATCGAGCCGCGGCCGGTGGCGTAGGCCTGGCGGGTGCCGGCGCGGCCGAGGATCGCCCCGCCGGTCGGGAAGTCCGGGCCGGGCACGATCTCGGTGAGCTGCTCGACCGTCAGCCCCGGATCGTCGATCAGCGCGATGCAGGCGTCGATCAGCTCGCCGAGATTGTGCGGCGGGATGTTGGTCGCCATGCCGACGGCGATGCCGCCGGCGCCGTTGACGAGCAGGTTCGGGAACCGCGCCGGCAGGACCGACGGCTCCTCGCGCGACTCGTCGTAGTTCGGCTGGAAGTCGACGGTGTTCTTGTCGATGTCGGCGAGCAGCGCGGTCGCCGGCTTGGCGAGCCGCGATTCGGTGTAGCGCATCGCCGCCGCGGGATCGCCGTCGACCGAGCCGAAGTTGCCCTGGCCGTCGATGAGCATCAGCCGCATCGAGAAGTCCTGCGCCATGCGGACCAAGGCGTCGTAGATCGATTGGTCGCCGTGCGGGTGGTAGAGACCGATCACGTCGCCGACGATGCGGGCCGACTTGACGTACTTGCGCTCCGGCAGGTGCCCGCTCTCGTAGGCGGCGAACAGGATGCGCCGGTGCACCGGCTTGAGGCCGTCGCGCGCATCCGGCAGCGCCCGGCTCACGATCACGCTCATCGCGTAGTCGAGGTAGGACCGGCGCATCTCGTCGGTGATGGAGACGGGCTTGATGTCGCTGGCGGGCGGCGGCGTGCCGGCCCCTGTCTCGTCGTTGTCGGCCAAGGGCTTTTATCCGTGTGGCGAAGGCCCCGCGTCCGGGGCCGTTGTCAGGTGCATCCCACGCCGAAGCGCCGCGCGCGGCGCGACGTGGGGGAAGACGAATGATATCAGACGGTTAATTATTCCTCCCGTCGCACCGGCGCAAGCACCCGATCCCGGCCCGTCCGCCGCCTTTTTCGCGACCGCGAGCGACGCCTGCAACCGCAGGATCCCCGCGCGTTCCCGCCTTGCGCCGGCTCCGGCCAAGCTCGCACCGGAATGCCGCCGCGCGATCGGCAGGGTTTGGGTGCGGTGCGGGGAACAAGAGCTGGGCCGACCGCTTCTGTGACAGACGTGGCTGTTCACGCCCGGCACCGTTCCGGGGATCGCCCCCGCGCGATCCGGACCGACCCGTGAGCCCCGAACGATGAGGATGGTGGCCCGATGCGGCGCACGCACAACATGGCCTTCGGCGCCGAGATCGCGGACCAAGGCGTCCGCTTCGCGCTCTGGGCCCCGACGGCACGGGACGTCGTGCTGGTGGTCGACGGGACGGATCACGCGCTTCCGGATGCCGGCGAGGGCTGGCGCCGAACGACCGTCCCCGGGGTCGCGGCCGGCGCCCGCTACGGCTTCCGCGTCGACGGCGACCTCGTGGTGCCCGATCCCGCCTCGCGCTTCCAGCCGGACGACGTGTCGGGCCTGTCCGAGGTGATCGACCCGGCCGCCTTCGCCTGGAGCGACGACGCGTGGAAGGGCCGCCCGTTCGAGGAGGCGGTGATCTACGAGACGCATGTCGGCACCGCGACGCCGGAGGGCACCTATGCCGGGCTGCAGAAGCGGCTGGCCGACCTAAAGGCGCTCGGCGTCACCGCCATCGAGCTGCTGCCGCTCGCCGACTTCAAGGGCACCCGCAACTGGGGCTACGACGGGGTGCTGCCCTACGCGCCGGACGCCGCCTACGGCCGCCCCGACGACCTCAAGCGCCTGATCGACGCCGCGCACGGGCTCGGGCTGATGGTCTACCTCGACGCGGTCTACAACCACTTCGGGCCGGCCGGGAACTATCTCCACGCCTACGCCAAGACCTTCTTCACCGAGCGGCACCAGACCCCGTGGGGCGCGGGCATCAACTTCGACGGCAAGGAGAGCGGCCACACCGTGCGGCAGTTCTTCATCCAGAACACGCTGTACTGGCTCGAGGAATACCATTTCGACGGCATCCGCTTCGACGCCGTCCACGCGATCCTCGACGATTCGCCGACGCACTTCCTGGCCGAGCTCGGCGAGACGGTGCGCGCGGCCTTCCCCGATCGCCAGATCCATCTCATGCTCGAGAACGAGGCCAACCAGGCCAAGTGGCTCGAGCGCGACGGCTCGGGCAAGCCGCTCCAGCACGACGCCCAGTGGGCCGACGACCTGCACCATTGCTGGCACGTGCTGCTGACGGGCGAGGATTCCGGCTACTACGAGAGCTTCAGCGACAAGCCGGTCGAGCGGCTGGCGCGCTGCCTGTCGGAGGGGTTCGCCTATCAGGGCGAGCCCTTCAGGACGCTGGGCGACCATCCGCGCGGCGAGCCCTCTTCCCACCTGCCGCCGACCGCGTTCGTGACGTTCCTGCAGAACCACGACCAGGTCGGCAACCGCGCGCTCGGCGAGCGCCTGAGCCAGCTCGCCGATCCGAAGAAGCTCGATCTGGCGCGCGCCGGGCTCCAGCTCAGCCCGCAGATTCCGATGCTGTGGATGGGCGAGGAATGGTCAGCCTCGACGCCGTTCCTGTTCTTCGTCGATTTCGCGCCGGACGCGGAGCTGAACAAGGCCGTCCGGGAAGGGCGCCGCAAGGAGTTCAAGAGCTTCGCGGCCTTCGCCGACGACACGTCGGTGATCCCGGATCCGACCGAGGCCGAGACCTTCGAAGCGTCGAAGCTCGACTGGTCCGAGCGCGAGCGCTCGCCGCACCGGGAGGTGCTGGCCGAGACCACCCGGCTCTTGGCCCTGCGCCGGGACGTGGTGGTGCCGCTCGCCAAGTCCGGCTATCGCAACGCAAAGGCAATCCTTCCCCGCGCCGACGTGGTCGACTGCACCTGGTCCTACGCGGGCGGGACCCTGCGGTTCGTCGCCAATGTCGGCGATGCGCCGTTCTCCGTCGAGGCCGGCGACGACACGCCGGTCTGGACCAATGCGCCGGACGGCACCGGTGCGTCTCTGCCCGCCTGGACGGGTGTATTTCTGACGAAAGCGGCCCGATGAGCAGTGCACTGCAACGCCTTGCCGACCTCGCAGGCATCGCCGACGGCTACGTCGACGCCTTCGGCAAGCCGGTCGAGACCGCGCTCGAAGTCCGCCGCGGCATGCTCGCCGCGCTCGGCTTCGCGGTCGGCACCGACGAGGAGATCGCCCGGAGCCTCGGCGAGGTCGAGGCCCTGCGCAACGGCCTGATCCCGCCGCTGCTGCCGGTCGAGGCGCGCCGCGCGGTGCGCGTTCCGGTTCGCGGGGTGGGGACGGCGGTCTGGCGCCTCGTCGACGAGCGCGGCAACGCCCGTGAGGGCCGGGCAACCCTGTCCAGCGATACCGCCGGCTTCGAGCTGCCGCCGCTGACGCCGGGCTACCATCACCTCGCCGTCACCCTCGGCGACCGGACCGCGGAGGCCTGGATCATCTCGGCGCCGCAGCGCTGCTGGCGTCCGCGCGCCTATGCCGACGAGGGCGCCAGCGATTGGGGTCTCGCGGCCCAGCTCTACGGCCTGCGTTCCGACACCAACCTCGGCATCGGCACTTATGCCGACGCGGGTCAGGCGGCGCGTGATGCGGGCCTGCGCGGCGCATCGTTTCTCGGCCTGAGCCCGGTGCACGCCCTGTTTGGCGCCGACCGGACCAAGATCTCGCCCTACTCGCCGTCCTCGCGCCTGTTCCTCGACACGCTGTTCATCGCGCCGACGAGCATGCCGGGCTTCGTCGGCTCGCGGGCGGAAAGGCGTCTCGCCGAGATGGCGCCCCGCGTCGAAGCGTTGCGCGCCGCCGCCCTGGTCGACCACCAGGGCGTGTGGGACGTGCTCTCGCCGGTGCTGCACGACTTCTGGGCGGAGTCGGATGCGAGCCGGGGCGCGGATGCGGGCTTCACGGCCTTCCGGGAGGAGGGCGGCGAGGATCTTCAGTCGCACGCCACGTTCGAGGCCTTGTCCGAGCACTTCAAGGGGCGGGGCGCCCAGTGGCTCGGCGACTGGCCGGAGGAATTCCGGCGCGCCGGAACGGACGCCGTCGCGGCCTTCGCCGACGAGCACCGCGACGCGGTGTCGTATCACGCCTGGCTCCAGTACCTCGCCGACCGGCAGCTCGCAGACGCCTCCGAGCGGGCGCTCGCGACCGGCATGCGCATCGGCCTCTACCGCGACCTCGCCGTCGGCGCAGACCGTGGCGGCTCGGAGATCTGGTCGCATCCCGAGCGCTTCGCCGACCGCGTCTCGATCGGCGCACCGCCGGACCTGCTCGCGCCCAAGGGCCAGGATTGGGGACTGCCGGCCTTCGATCCGCTCGAGATGGAGCGCGACGGGCTCGCCGCCTTCCGGGCGCTGGTGCGCGCCAACATGCGCCATGCCGGCGCGATCCGCATCGACCACGCCTTCCAGCTCGCCCGCCTGTTCCTGATCCCGCTCGGCGGCGGCGCGAAGGACGGCGCCTACGTGGCGATGCCGTTCGAGCCGATGATCGCGGTGCTGCGCCTGGAGAGCCATCGCAACAAGTGCCTCGTCATCGCCGAGGATCTCGGCACCGCGCCGGAGGGCTTCTCGGACGCGCTGATGCAGGCCGGCATCCTCAGCTACCGGATCCTGGCGTTCGAGCGTGAGCAGGACGGGCGGTTCAAGGCGCCCGAGGCCTATCCCCGCGACGCGCTGACCGCGATCACCACGCACGACCTGCCGACCTTCGTCGGCTGGTGGCGCGGGGTCGACACCGACACGCGCCAGTCCCTCGGCCTCTACGACGCCGAGCGGGCCGAGGCGGAGCGCAACGAGCGCGTCACCGAGCGCCGGCGCCTGTCCGAGGCGCTGGCCGCGCAGCAGCTCATCGTCGGCGCCGAGCCGCCGGACGCGGCCCCGTTCGAGGCGGCGGCGCGATACCTCGCCCGCGCTCCGTCGATGCTGACCGCGGTGCAGTACGAGGACGTTGTCTCCGAGCTGAGCCAGGCCAACGTGCCGGGCTCGACCGAGGGCTACCCGAACTGGCGGCGCAAGCTCGACCGCGACCTCGCCGCCATCGCCGCGCCGGGCGGGCCGCTGGCGAAGCTCGCCGCCGCCCTGTCGGCCGAGGATCGCGGCCCACGCTCCGGTGCCGCCCGCCTCGCGACCGCCCCGCCGCGCGCGACCTACCGCCTGCAGTTCCACAAGGACTTCACCTTCGCCGACGCGGAGAAGATCGTCCCGTACCTGGCGAAGCTCGGGATCAGCCACGTCTACGCCTCGCCGCTGCAGAAGGCCCGACCCGGCTCGACCCACGGCTACGACATCGTCGACCACGGCGCGATCAACCCTGAGCTCGGCGGCGAGGCCGGCTTCGTGCGCCTGTCCGACGCGCTGCGGGCGCACGGGCTGAAGCTGCTGCTCGACATCGTCCCCAACCACATGGGCGTCGGCGGCGCCGACAACCCGTGGTGGCTGTCCGTGCTCGAATGGGGCGCGCTCTCGCCCTTCGGCCATGCCTTCGACATCGATTGGGAACGCCTGGGCGCCAACCGCAACCTGGTGATCCCCTTCCTCGGCGAGCGCTACGGCGAGGCGCTGGAGAACGGGAACCTCGAGCTCAAGTTCGACGCGGTCGCCGGGGCCTTCAGCGTCTGGCACTACGAGCACCAGTTCCCGATCCGCCCGCTGAACTACCCGACCATCCTCAATCGGGTGCTGGCGGCGCTCGGCGACGTGGACGAGGAGGCGCAGGGCGAGCTGCTCGCCATCTCCGAGCGCCTGCGCACCATGGGCGCCGAGACCGACGCGAAGCGCCGCGTCGCCTTCCCGGAGGAGGCGGAAGGGCTCAAGCAGCGGCTCGCCGCCGTCTGCGCCGCATCGCCTGAGATCCGAGCCGCGATCGACCGCAGCCTCAAGCTGCTCAACGGCTTCAAGGGCCGCCCGGACAGCTTCGGCCCGCTGCACCGGCTCCTGGAGAGCCAGGCCTATCGCCTCGCTCATTGGCGCGTCGCGTCGAGCGACATCAACTACCGGCGCTTCTTCGACGTGAACTCGCTGGCGGGCCTGCGCGTCGAGCTGAACGACATCTTCCACCGCTCGCACGAGACCGTGTTCCGGCACGTCCGCGAGGGGCGGATCGACGGGCTGCGCATCGACCACATCGACGGCCTGGCCGACCCGCAGGGCTATGCGCGGGCGCTGCAGGCGGCCGTCGGACCGGGCTTCTACGTCGTGGTCGAGAAGATCCTGGAGCCGGGCGAGAAGCTTCGACCGTGGCCGGTCGCCGGCACCACCGGCTACGACGTGCTGAACCACCTCGACGGCATCCTCGTCGACCAGGGCAAGCGCGGCAAGATCAAGCGACTCTACGAGTGGGCCACCGGCTTCGACGAGCCCTACGGCTTCCAGCTTCGCGCCGCGAAGGCCGAGATCCTCGAGATCAGCTTCGCCAGCGAGCTCGAGGTGCTGACCACCGACCTCAAGGAGATCGCCGATGCCGACCGGCGCACGCGCGACTTCTCGGTCAATGCGATCCGCCGGGCGCTCATCGAGATCATCGCGCGGTTCCCGACCTATCGCAGCTACCTGCCGCCGGATCTCGACGAGAGCGATGTCGAGGCCGAGGACGTTCGGCTGATCGAGGGCGCGGTCGCCAAGGCCAAGCGCTGGTCGGCGCTGCCGGACCGCTCGGTCCACGACTTCGCGGCCGCCGCGCTCATCGGCCGGATCGAGACCTCCGGGCCCGGACGGCCGGACCCGATCGTGATCCTGCGGTTCCGCCGCCGCTTCCAGCAGCTCACCGGCCCGGTGATGGCCAAGAGCCTGGAGGACACGCTGTTCTACCGCTACGCGATGCTGCTCGGCCTCAACGAGGTCGGCGGCGATCCCGGCGAGTACGGCCTCGACGCGGAGCACTTCCACGCGCTCCAGGCGGCGCGTGCCCGCGACTGGCCGAACGCGATGATCACGACGGCGACCCACGACACCAAGCGCGGCGAGGACGCGCGCTCGCGCCTGCTCGCCCTGTCCGAGCTGCCGGAGGAATGGGCCCGCGCCTGGGACCTGTGGCGCACGATTGCCGTCCCGCACCTGACGACCATTGACGACGAGCCGGCGCCGGACGCCAACGACCAGTGGATGTTCTTCCAGGCCATCCTCGGGGCGTGGCCGCTCGAGCTGCTCGATGCCGACGAGCCGAATGCCATCGAGGATTTCCGCAAGCGCCTGACCGCCTACAGCGAGAAGGCGATGCGCGAGGGCAAGCGCAGGTCGAGCTGGGTCAACGTCGACGAAGCCTACGAGGGTGCGGTCGCCAAGCTGTTCGAGGCGCTGATCGCGCCGGGGTCCGAGTTCCTGGCCAAGCTGCGGCCGTTCGCCCGGCGCCTCGCCCATCTCGGGATGATCGCCGGCCTCGGCCGCACGGTCCTCAAATGCACGCTGCCCGGCCTGCCGGACGTGTACCAGGGCACCGAGTTCTGGGACTTCTCGTTCGTCGATCCCGACAACCGCCGGCCGGTGAACTACGCGGCGATGGAACGCGCTCTTGCGGACCAGGGGGTGCTGCCCGAACTGCTGGCGCATTGGCCGGACGGACGGGTGAAGCAGGCGACCCTGACGCGTCTGCTCGCCGACCGCGCCGCGCGTCCGGCCTTCTATGCCGAGGCCGACTACCGGGCGATCGAGGCGACGGGGCCGCGTGCGGACAACGTCGTCGCCTACCTTCGCTCCGACGCGAGCGCGGACGGCGACATCTTCGTCGCGGTCCCGCGACTGGTCGCCGGACTGGTCACGGACGCCGCCTGGTCGGGGGCGGGGTTCGCCGGCACGACGGTCGATCTCGGCGCGGGCACGTCCTGGCACGACATCGTCACGGGGGCCGGCTACGACGGCTCCGCCGATCTCGGAGCGCTGTTCTCCGCGCTGCCCTACGCCGTCCTCCGGCGCCGGGCGTGATCCGAGCGTGCCGCGCCGCATCCGCGGGCACGGCACGCACCCGGCATTCGGGCGTTAGTCGATGACGCCATCCAACAACTCGAGGCCAGCATGAACGCACCGACCACCGCATCGAGGAATGCCGCAGCGGATGGGGCCGCCCCCGTCGCGCCGCCGGCCGGCCTCGCGACGCGGGCCTCGGACGCGCGCATCCAGGGGCCGCGGATCTACAACCTGTTCCCGCTCCTCGTCGGGCGGGTCTCGGACTGGACGGCCGAGCTGCCGCGGATCGCCGCCCTCGGCTTCGATTGGGTCTACCTGAACCCGTTCCACGCCACCGGCGGCTCGGGCAGCCTCTACGCCGTCGCCGACCCCGAGCGGCTGGACGATCGCTTCCGCGACCGGGACGGCACCTCCGACGACGATCAGATCCGGTGCTTCTGCACGGCGGCCGAGGCCATCGGCCTCTCGGTGATGACCGACCTCGTCATCAACCACACCGCCAACGACGGCCGCCTCGCCCGCGACAGGCCGGACCTGTTCGTGAAGGAGGCCGACGGCTCGATCGCCAGCCCGGCGGCGGTCGATCCCGACGATCCGTCGATCCGCACCGTCTGGGGCGATCTCGCCGAGCTCGATTACCATTCCGAGGGCCCGCGCAGCGAGCTGGCCCGGATCTGGGACGCCTACATCGCCCATCTCCAGAGCCTCGGCGTCGCCGGCTTCCGCTGCGATGCGGCCTACAAGGTCCCGCCGGAGACGTGGCGCGCCCTGATCGGGCAGGCGAAGGCGCGCGAGGCCGGCTGCCTGTTCGCCGCCGAGACCCTGGGCTGCACCTTCGAGGAGGCGAAGGCCACCGCCGGTGCCGGGTTCGACTACCTCTTCAACTCGTTCGCGTGGTGGGACCTGAAGAAGCCCTGGGCGCTGGAGCAGTACGAGCGCCTTCGCGTCATCGCCCCCTCGATCGCGTTCCCCGAGAACCACGACATGCCGCGGCTCGCGGCCGAGGTGTCGGGCGGCCCGGAGGCCGTCGCCGCGCAGCTACGCAGCCGCTACGCCCTCGCCGCGTTCTACTCGGCCGGCGTCCTGATGCCGATCGGCTACGAGTGGGGTTATCGCCGCGCGGTCCACGTCGTCGACACGACGCCGGCGGACCGCGAATCAGAGACCGGGATCGACATCTCGGCCTATGTCGCCGCGATCAACGCCCTGCGCGCCGAGCTTCCGGCCGCCAACGTCGAGGGCGCGCAGGCTCGGATCTCCGCGCCGGACGCCGATTTCGTCGCGCTCGCCCGCTACGATTCCGGCCATCCGGCCTCCGCCCGGCACGCCGTCATCCTGCTCTTCAACCCGACCGACAGGCCGGTGCCGGTCGATGCCGGGGCGCTGATCACCCGGACGGGCGGCCTGCTCGGGCCGTTCGTCGACCGTACGCCGGAGGCCGAGCCGATCGCCTTCCATCCCGGCAGCGCCATCGACCTGGCGCCGGGCGAGCTGCGCATCATCAGCGCCGTCGCGGCGGCCGTGACCAAGCTGCCGAGCCGCGGAACGCCGGACGGCACCGGCCGCGTCGTGATCGAGGCGGTGACGCCGGAACTCGACGGCGGCCGCTCACCGGTCAAGCGCGTCGTCGGCGAGAACCTGCGGATCGAGGCCGACATCTTCTCGGACGGTCACGAGATCCTGAACGCGGCGATCCTGTCGCGCGTCGTCGGCGCGAGCGAATGGCGCCGAGACCCGATGGTCTTCGTCGACAACGACCGCTGGGCCGGGCAATTCCCGCTCGAGAAGAACGCCCGCTACGAGTTCACCATCGAGGGCTGGCGCGACGGATTCTCGTCCTGGATGCGCGATACGCTGAAGAAGCGCGACGCCGGCGTCGACGTCCGCCTCGAGACGATCGAGGGCGTCACCCTGGTCCAGACCGCGGCGGACCTCGCCGAGGGGCGCGACAAGGAGCGGTTGCAGGCGCTCGTCGCCGCGCTCGGCGCCGAGGAGACCGGCTCGGCCGCCCAGCTCGACCGCATCCTCGTGCCCGACGCGGCGAGCCTTGTCCGCCGCAATGCGGAGCGGGTGAACGCCTCGCGCTACCCCGTGACGGCGCAGGTGATCGCCGATCGGCTCGCGGCCCGGTTCTCGGCCTGGTACGAGATCTTCCCGCGCTCGCAGTCGATGGACGTGAATCGCCACGGCACCTTCGACGACGTGATCCGCCGCCTGCCGGAGATCCGCGAGCTCGGCTTCGACGTGCTGTACTTCACGCCGATCCACCCCGTCGGGCGCACCAACCGCAAGGGCAAGAACAACACCCTGAAGGCGCTGCCGAGCGACGTCGGCTCGGTCTACGCGGTCGGCACCGAGGAGGGCGGCCACGAGGCGGTCCATCCCGAACTCGGAACGCTGGCCGACTTCGAGCGCCTGGTCGCGGCGAGCCACGCCCACGGCATGGAGGTGGCGCTCGACTTCGCGATCCAGTGCTCGCCCGACCATCCTTGGATCAAGAACCATCCCGAGTGGTTCGAGTGGCGCCCGGACGGGACGCTGAAGTTCGCCGAGAACCCGCCGAAGAAGTACGAGGACATCTCCAACGTGCACTTCTACGGCGGCGCGCTGCCGTCGCTGTGGATCGAGCTGCGCGACATCCTGCTCGGCTGGTGCAGCCGCGGCGTGCGCATCTTCCGGGTCGACAACCCGCACACCAAGCCGATCCCGTTCTGGGAATGGGTGATCGCCGAGGTGAACGGGCGCTATCCGGACGCGCTCTTCCTCGCCGAAGCCTTCACCCGGCCGAAGATGATGAAGAAGCTCGCCAAGGCCGGCTACCAGCAGAGCTACACCTACTTCACCTGGCGCAACACCAAGGCCGAGCTGACCGAGTACGCGACCGAGCTTGCGGGCGAGATGGGCGAGTACTATCGGCCGAACTTCTTTGCCAACACGCCCGACATCAACCCGCATTACCTCCAGACGAGCGGCCGCGCCGGCTTCGTCGTGCGGGCGACGCTGGCCGCGACCCTGTCGTCGGTCTACGGCATCTACAACGGCTACGAGATGTGCGAGGCGGCGCCCTATCCCGGCAAGGAGGAGTACCTCAACTCCGAGAAGTACGAGCTGAAGGCCTGGGACTACGACCGGCCCGGCAACATCCGCGAGCACATCATCAAGCTCAACCACATCCGTCGCGAGAACCCCGCGCTCTGGGATTTCCGCAACGTCGTGTTCACGGCGGCCTACAACGACAGCATCATCGCCTACGCCAAGACGACGCCCGACCGCGACAACTGCGTGTTCGTGATGGTCAACCTCGATCCCAAGAACCGCCAGGAATGCACCTACGAGGTGCCGCTCTGGCTGCTCGGCGAGGGCGACGGCGGGGCGGTCGCCGTCGAGGACCTGCTCGACGGCTACACGTTCGAGCTGCGCGGCAAGTCGCACCGCATCGCCCTCGATCCCGTCGAGCGCTCGTGCATCATCTGGCGGCTCAGCCGTCCGAAGCGGGTTGCAGGCTGAGGCTGCCCGTGTGAACAGAAATCCAGCGCGATCGGCCCGGTCGGTCGCGCTGTCGCCACCATCCTGCGGTTCTACAGCCGCACACCGATCACGCGACGATCATCCTCGCGCGGGACCGGCACGAACGCCCCTGAATCCGACGTGCGAGGCAACGACGCGATGATCGATCGCAGCGATCCGCAATGGTACCGTGACGCCATCATCTACCAGATCCACGTCAAGTCGTTCTTCGACTCGAACAACGACGGGATCGGGGATTTCGAGGGCCTTACCCAGCGGCTGGATTATGTCCGAGACCTCGGCGTCACCGCCATCTGGCTGATGCCGTTCTATCCGTCCCCGCTGCGCGACGACGGCTACGACATCGCCGACTACGAGGAGGTCAACCCGTCCTACGGGACGATGGCCGACTTCCGGCGCTTCGTGGACGCCGCGCACGAGCGCGGCCTGCGGGTGATCACCGAGCTGGTCATCAACCACACCTCGGACCAGCATCCGTGGTTCCAGCGCGCCCGTGAGGCGCCGGCCGGATCGCCCGAGCGCGACTTCTACGTGTGGTCGGACACCGACACGCCGTATTCGGACACGCGGATCATCTTCCTCGACACCGAGACCTCGAACTGGACCTGGGACCCGGTCGCCAAGCAGTATTTCTGGCACCGCTTCTACAGCCACCAGCCCGACCTGAACTTCGACAACCCGAAGGTGCTGGAAGCGGTCATCGAGACGATGCGCTACTGGCTCGACATGGGCGTCGACGGCCTGCGCCTCGACGCGATCCCGTACCTGATCGAGCGTGACGGCACGAACTGCGAGAACCTGCCCGAGACCCACACGGTCATCAAGGCGATCCGCGCGGCGCTGGATGCGAGCTATCCCGACCGGATGCTGCTGGCGGAAGCCAACCAGTGGCCGGAGGAGACCGCGCAGTATTTCGGCGACGGCGACGAATGCCACATGGCGTTCCACTTCCCGCTGATGCCGCGCATGTACATGGCGATCGCCCGCGAGGACCGGCACCCGATCACCGACATCATGCGCCAGACGCCCGAGATCCCGGAAGGGTGCCAGTGGGCGATCTTCCTGCGCAACCACGACGAGCTGACGCTCGAGATGGTGACGGCGGAGGAGCGCGACTACCTGTGGTCGTTCTACGCCGCGGAGCGCCGCGCCCGCATCAACCTCGGCATCCGCCGCCGGCTCGCGCCGCTGCTCGAGAACGACCGGCGCAAGATCGAGCTGATGAAGTCCCTCGTCCTGTCGATGCCCGGCACGCCGGTGCTGTACTACGGCGACGAGATCGGCATGGGCGACAACATATACCTCGGCGATCGCGACGGCGTGCGCACGCCGATGCAATGGTCGCCCGATCGCAACGGCGGCTTCTCGCGGGCCAACCCGCAGCGGTTGTTCCTGCCGGCGATCCAGGACCCGATCTACGGCTTCGACGCCCTCAACGTCGAGGCGCAGACGCAGTCGCAGACCAGCCTGCTCAACTGGACGCGGCGGATGATCGCCATTCGCAACAACAGCACCGCGTTGGGCCGCGGCTCGATGCAGTTCCTGTATCCGTCGAACCGCAAGGTGCTCGCCTGGATCCGCGAGTTCGAGGGCGAGCGCGTGCTCTGCGTCGCCAACCTGTCGCGGGCGCCGCAGGCGGTGCAGCTCGACCTGTCCGAGCTGCGCAGCGCCGTGCCGATCGAGCTCACCGGCGGAACCGAGTTCCCGCCGATCGGCGAGCTGCCCTACCTGCTCACCCTGCCATCCTACGGCTTCTACTGGTTCTCGCTGTCGTCGGCGAACACCGGCACGATCGGGCCGATGAAGGAGGCGCCCGAGCTGTTCACGCTGGTGCTCACCGGCGGCATCGAGAGCCTGATGGCCGGTCGCGAGCGCCTCGCCTTCGAACGCACGGTGATCCCGCCCTTCATCGCCAGCCGGCGCTGGTTCGGTGCCAAGGGCTCGCGGATCAAGAGCGTGCAGGTCGTCGACTGCGCGACCGTGAAGGAGGCCGGCGGCGAAGCCCGCTTCCTGCTGCCGCGCCTCGACGTCCAGCTCTCCAACGGCGAGCGCCAGCAATACTTCGTCCCCGTCGGCGTCGACGAGGGGCGCGAGGACGAGACCCTGCTCGAATTCGCCGTGGCGCGCGTGCGCCGCGGCCCGCGCACCGGCCTGCTCTACGGCGCGGCGGCCTCGCCGGACTTCGCGATCTGCCTCGCCGAGGGGATGCGCGACGGCCGCGAGATCCCGACCGAGGGCGGCAAGCTCGTGTTCTCCTCGACCTCGGCCTTCGACCGCAGCGTGCCGTTCGAGGCGAGCGACGTCCGCCGGCTCTCGGCGGAGCAGAGCAACACCTCGATCGCCATCGGCGCGAAGATGATGCTCAAGCTGCTGCGCCGCCTGCAGCCGGGCACGCACCCGGAAGTCGAGGTCGGGCGCTTCCTCACCGAGGAGGCCAAGTTCCCGAACACGCCGGCGCTGCTCGGCACCCTCGAGCACGTCGCCGAGGACGGCACGCGCACGGCGCTCGCCGTGCTGCAGAGCTTCGTCCTGAACCAGGGCGACGCCTGGACGGTGATGCTCGAAGGCCTGCGCCGCGATTTCGAGACCGTGGTGCTGGCCCCCGAGAGCGAGGCGCCGACGCCGGCGGAGGCGTTCCACGATCACCTGCGCTGGGCCGACCTGCTCGGGCGGCGGACCGCCGAGATGCACAACGCCTTCGCGATCGAGACCGGCGACGCGGCCTTCGCGGCCGAGCCCTTCACCGCCGACGACCTGGCGGTGCTCGGCGCCGATGCCCGGCACCAGGCCGATCGGGCCTTCCGCGGCCTGAAGGCGATCGCGGAGCGCGGGCTCGATGCGGGCCGCCCGTCGAGCGTCGCGCTCGCCGGGCGTCGTGCCGAGGTCGATGCCCTGATCGCGTCGCTGACCCGCGACCCGCCGAAGGGCGCGTTCAAGACGCGGATCCACGGCGACTACCATCTCGGGCAGGTGCTGGTGTCGAGCGGCGACCTGGTGCTGGTCGACTTCGAAGGCGAGCCCTCGCGTCCGGCCGACGAGCGCCGGGCGAAGTCGACGCCGCTGCGCGACGTGGCGGGCATGCTGCGCTCGTTCGCCTACGGCGCCGAGACGGTAACCCGCGAGATCGCCGGCCGCTTCGCGGATTCGGAGGATCGGGCGCGCACCGCCGCCTTCGCGTGGCGTGGCATGATCGATGCGGCGTTCCTGAAGGGCTACGAGACCGCGGTCTCGGAAAGCCGCGCCGCCGTGACCGACCCCGAGACGCATGGCCGGCTGCTTCGCCTCTGCCTGCTGACCAAGGCGCTCTACGAGGTCGATTACGAGGCCAACAACCGCCCCGACTGGATCGAAATCCCCGCCCGTGGGGTTCTGACCATTCTGCAGGACGCCAAGGCGTCCTGATCCCATGCGCGTGCCGACGGGGCAAGAACGGCTTCGTCGGCGCGCGCGGAGACTGACCGGCCTGAAGCCGTCCGACCTTCTCGGACGCCGCTTCGGTCACCCGAGAGAGGCACCTGAATGACGGCCATCGACCAGACCTTCGCGACCCGCACCGATCCGTCGGACACGAACCCGGTCTCGAATGTCGCCCCGTCCGGCTCCGCGCAGGCGGGCACGACGCACAGCGTGCATCCCGATGCGATCGCGGCGGTGATGGCGGCCAACCACGGCGACGCGTTCAGCGTGCTCGGCCCGCATCAGGTCGGGCCCGGAGCCTGGGAGGTCCGCGCCGTGCTGCCGGAGGCGAAGTCCGCCGCACTCATCGTCGGCGGCGAGGCGGTGCCGTTCGAGCGGCGCCACCCGGACGGGTTCTGGGTCGCCAAGGTCGAGAGCCAGGGCCGGCCGCTTTACGAGATCGAGGTCGAGACCTGGGACGGGGCCAAGCGCCGCCGTCATGACCCCTACGGCTTCGGCTCGTCGCTGGAGCAGCACGACGTCGACACCCTGCGCGAGGTCGGGACCAATCTCGTCTACAAGATCCTCGGCGCGCAGCTCGGCTGCCTCGATGGCATCGACGGCTTCCGCTTCGCGGTGTGGGCGCCGAACGCCCGGCGCGTCAGCGTCGTCGGCGACTTCAACGAGTGGGACGGCCGCCGCCATCCGATGCGCCTTTGGCAGAACGGCGGCCTGTGGGAGCTGTTCGTGCCCGGCCTCAAGGCCGGTCAGCACTACAAGTTCGAGATCCGCGGCCCGGACGGCGCGCTGCTGCCGCTGAAGGCCGACCCGGTCGCCTTCGCCGCGCAGCATCCGCCGGAGACGGCCTCCGTGTTGCAGGGCACCAGCGAGCCCGCCTGGCACGACAAGCAGTGGATGGCGACCCGCGGCGACAAGGACCCGCGCCACGCCCCGATCTCGATCTACGAGGTGCATCTCGGCTCGTGGGCGCGCGTGCCCGACGAGGGCGACCGCTACCTGACCTACAAGGAGATGGGCGAGCGCCTGATCCCGTACGTCAAGGAGATGGGCTTCACCCATATCGAGATGCTGCCGATCACCGAGTTCCCGTTCGACGGCTCCTGGGGCTACCAACCGGTCTCGCTGTTCGCGCCGACGAGCCGGCACGGCACGCCCGACGACTTCGCGGCCTTCGTGAACGCGGCGCACGAGGCCGGCATCGGCGTGATGCTCGACTGGGTGCCCGGCCACTTCCCGCTCGACGCGCACGGCCTCGGCCAGTTCGACGGCACGCACCTCTACGAGCATGCCGACCCGCGCCAGGGCTTCCACCAGGATTGGGGCACCTACATCTACAATTTCGGTCGGGCCGAGGTCGCGACGTTCCTCGCCGCCAATGCCCGGTTCTGGCTCGAGCACTACCACCTCGACGGCCTGCGCGTGGATGCCGTCGCCTCGATGCTCTACCTCGACTACTCGCGCCGCCAGGGCGAGTGGATCCCGAACCAGTACGGCGGCAACGAGAACCTCGACGCGATCAACTTCCTGCGCAAGACCAACGAGGCGACCTACGCGCACGCCCCCGGCACGATCACGGTCGCCGAGGAATCCACCTCCTGGCCCGGCGTCTCGCACCCGACCTACACCGGCGGGCTCGGCTTCGGCTTCAAGTGGAACATGGGGTGGATGCACGACACCCTGAACTTCGTCTCGACGGACCCGATCCACCGCCGCTACCACCACCACGACCTGACCTTCGGGCTGCTCTACGCCTTCTCCGAGAACTTCATCCTGCCCCTGTCCCACGACGAGGTGGTGCACGGGAAAGGCTCCCTGCTCGGCAAGATGCCCGGCGACCGCTGGCAAAAGTTCGCCAACCTGCGCGCTTATTTCGGGTTCATGTGGGGGCATCCCGGCAAGAAGCTGCTCTTCATGGGCGGCGAGTTCGGCCAGGAGCGCGAGTGGAACCACAACCAGTCGCTCGACTGGCACCTGCTCGACGACCCCGCCCATGCGGGCGTCAAGGACGTGATCCGCGACCTGAACCGGCTCTACGTCTCGACGCCGGCACTGCACAGCCGCGACACCGAGGCGGCGGGCTTCCAGTGGCTGGTGGCCGACGACCAGGACAACAGCGTGATCGCCTGGGCTCGCAAGGGCCGCGAGGCCGGCGAGATCGCCATCGTCGTCTCGAACTTCACGCCCGTGCCGCGCGAGAACTACCGCATCGGCGTCCCGACGGGCGGCTTCTATCGCGAAGCGTTCAACTCGGATGCCGGCATCTACGGCGGCTCGAACATGGGCAACATGGGCGGCCGCGAGGCCGACGCGGTGGAGAGCCACGGCCAGGGTCATTCCCTGAGCCTGACCCTCCCGCCGCTCTCGACCATGATCTTCGTTCGCGAAGGCTGAGGGCATCGCTGGGGCGGCGGTACCGAAGGGGTCCCGCCGCCCGCGACGCGCGACGAGGGGAGGTCGCCTTGCTCGAATCGGCGTGGACGTCGTCGGTCACTCTGCCGAGCATCCGCCTGCACGTCGCGGAAGCCGGTCCGGCGGACGGGCTTCCCACGATCGTCCTGCACGGCTTCCCAGAGTTCTGGTACGGCTGGCGCCGCCAGATCGGTCCCCTGACGGAGGCGGGCCTGCGCCTCGTTCTGCCCGACCAGCGCGGGTACAATCTCAGCGACAAGCCCGAGGGCCTCGCCGCCTATCATCTCGACCGGCTCGCCGCCGACGTGATCGAGCTGGCCAACCATTACGGCTTCGCGGCGTTCCGGCTCGTCGGCCACGATTGGGGCGGCCTCGTCGCGTGGTGGACGGCCTCGTTCCATCCCGAGCGGATCGTGCGGCTGGCGATCCTCAACGCGCCGCATCCGGCGGTCTTCGGCCCCTACGTCCGGCGGCATCCGACGCAGATGCTGCGCAGCCTCTATGTCGGCTTCTTTCAGATCCCGCGCCTGCCCGAAACGCGCCTGACCGCGAACGACGGTGCGGTGCTACGCCAGGCGCTGGCGAAGACCGGGCGGAAGGGCAGCTTCACCGCGGCGGACCTGGATCGCTACGCCGAGGCCTGGGCCCGGCCCGGAGCGATGACGGCGATGCTGAACTGGTACCGGGCGCTACGCCTTCCGCGGCCCGGCACCGCGCCGCGGATCACGATGCCGACCCTGATCCTGTGGGGGCGGCGCGACCACGCGCTCGAATCCGGCCTCGCCGAGGCGAGCCTCGCGCTCTGCGATGCGGGCCGCATCGCGTGGTTTCCCGAGGCGACCCACTGGGTCCAGCACGACGCGGCGGAGGCGGTGAACGCGTCGCTGATCGCCTTTCTGGCCGACGGGAGGATCGAAACATGAGGAAGCCCGCGGATCCTTCGATCCGCGGGCTTCCACGCGCTTGCGAAACGTCGCGAGGCTGAGGTTCAGCGCTTGAACTTGCCGTCGTACTTGAACTCGGGCGCCGCCTTGAGCTGGTCCTTGGTGGCGCCGATGATCGCCTTCCACTTCTTCGCGCCCTCGTCGTAGCCGAGCGCCACGGAAGACGGCTCGACCGAGACGTAGCGCTCGCCCATGCCGAGGAAGCCGCCGACCGAGAGGATGTAGCTGCTGAGCTTGCCGTTCTCGATCGCGAGATCCTTGATCTCGCCGACGTTGTTGTTCGAGCCGTCCATCACGTTCAAGCCGATCAGGTTGTAGCTCAGCACCGCGTCCTGCGGGACCGGGACGAACTTCGCGGCCGTGGTCGGGGTGGTCTGCTTCTCGGCGGCGAACGCCGTGCCGGAAACGGTGAGGGCAACCATAGATGCCAGGATCAGACGACGCATTGCTATCTCCACAACCCGAATGGGGTGGCTAGGAATGCAGCGCGGCCGCGATCGTTCCGTCACCGATTCGTGGGTAATCGCGCCTGTTCCGATGTCCCGAAGCCGAACGGAAAAAGCCCGCGGATCGCTGGGATCCGCGGGCTGGGCAGTCGGGCCGAGCAGCCATTCAGGCCGCTTGCTTGCGCTTCTCCGGCGCCACCTTCTCCAGGGCCGCCTTCTCGGGCTTCGCCTCGGTCCGCGTCTTCGAGGCTATCAGCGGCAGCTCGATGTCGAGCCCGAGCGTCGAGACGCCCTCGCCGCGTTCGAGCGTGATCTTGACCTTGTCGCGCTCGACCGAGACGTGCTTGGCGATGACCGCCAGGATCTCCTCGCGCAGCGTGATCACGAGGTCGGGCTGGCCGGTCTCGGAGCGCTCGTGGGCGAGGATCAGTTGCAGGCGCTCGCGGGCGACGGAGCCGGATGCGCGCTTGTTGAAGAGACCGAGGAGGGTCATGCGGCCCTCCGCAGGAACAGCTTGTCGAGGAAGGACTTGCGGTCCGTCGGCATGGTCATCGGCAGCTCTTCGCCCTTAAGCCGGCGCACCGCGTCGGAATAGGCACGGGCCGGCGCGCAGTGCGGGTTGTTCAGCGTCACCGGGCAGCCGACGTTCGAGGCGCGCAGCACTTCCTGGCTCTCGGGGATGATCGCCAGGAGCGGGATCGAGAGGATCTCGAGCACGTCCTCGACCTTGAGCATGTCGCCGCGGTCGGCCCGGGCGGGGTCGTAGCGGGTCAGGATCAGGTGCTTGTCCATGTTCTCGCCGCGCTCGGCCTTGATCGTCTTGGAGTCGAGCAGGCCGATGATGCGGTCGGAGTCGCGCACCGACGAAACTTCCGGGTTGGTCACCACCACCGCGACGTCGGCGTGGCGCATGGCGAGCTGGGCGCCCCGCTCGATGCCGGCGGGCGAATCGCAGATCACCCAGTCGAACTTCTCGCGGAGCTCTTCCATGACGCGGGCGACGCCCTCGTCGGTGAGCGCGTCCTTGTCGCGGGTCTGCGAGGCCGGCAGCAGGTGCAGGGTCTCGAGCCGCTTGTCGCGGATCACCGCCTGGTTGAGCTTGGCATCGCCGTTGACCACGTTGATGAGGTCGTAGACGACCCGGCGCTCGGCACCCATGACGAGGTCGAGGTTGCGCAGGCCGACGTCGAAATCGACGACGCAGACGCTCTGCCCGCCCTGCGCGATCGCGGCACCGAGTGCCGCCGTTGTCGTCGTCTTGCCGACGCCGCCCTTGCCCGATGTGACGACCAAAACCTTTGCCACGCGTGTCGCTCCTTGATCTGCGGTGATCGGATCGAGTTCTGAAAGTTCGAAAGTCAGTCCAGGCCGGCCATGCGGATCGCGCCGCCGTCGAGCCAGATCTGTACGGGTTTGCCCTGCAGCTGCGTTCCGATGTCCTCGGCCGTGCGGACGAGGCGATCGATCCCGAGCAGCTCGGGCTGGAACTTGCGGCAGTAGATGCGGGCCCGCGGGTTGCGGGCGGCGCCCGCGATCGCCCGGCCGCGCAGCGCGCCGTAGATGTGGATGGAGCCGCCCGCGAGGATCTCCGCCCCGGACGAGACCGAGCCCATCACCGTGACGTCCCCGGTGGGATGCACCACCGTCTGCCCGGAGCGGACCGAGCCCTCGATGGTGATCGAGGTGGAGACCGGCTCGTCCGGCACCTTCGGCAGATCCAGATTGGTCGCCGGACGCCCGCCGACGAGCAGCGGCGGCAGGCCGGGTGCGATCGTCTCCACGCCCTCGAAGCCGAGGATGCGGACGCGTCGTCCGACGAGGTCGGCCACCAGCGCCTGCAGCGCGTCGTGGTCCGGGCGCAGGGCGCCGAGATCGAGGATGATCGCGCGCCCGTCGAACAGGGTCGGCGAGCGCTTGAGCGCCGCGTCGAGATCCGCCAGCCAGTCGGCGAGCGGCGGCTCGAGCTTCAGCGCCATCGCCTTGAACGCACGCCCTCGGAAGGCGAGGGCGCGTCGGGCGGCGGGCTTCGCCGGGGCGGCAGGTTTTGCCGGGTCCGAGGCTGCCGTAGCCGGCTCGGGCGCGGACGATTCGGTGCCGGCGGGCGCAGCAACCGTCTCCAGGGAAACGGCTTTCTCGGGCTGTGCCGGAACGGGACGATCGGGGTCCGGAACGATCTGTGTTTTCACGGGTCAACGATTCCTTACCGGATCATTGACGGCGGATATGGTTACCGAACGGTTAAGGATGAGGATCCTGTCGCAATCTCATGCCCGGATCCTGTGATGTCGGCTCAGCCGCGCTCCAGCAGCGCCAGGCGGATCGCGTCCTCGACGAGCCGCACCTCGACGCCCTGGCCGGTGAAGCTCGGATCGAGGTCGTCGGCGGCCTTGTACAGGCCGTCGATGGCGATCAGCTCGGGCTCGAACTTGCGGCACCAGATCCGCGCATTCGGGTTGCCGGCGGCACCGGCGATCGCACGACCGCGCAGGGCGCCGTAGACGTGGATCGAGCCGCCGGCGATCACCTCGGCGCCCGAGGCGACGGCGCCCATCACCGTCACGTCGCCCTCGAGATGCAGGACCGCCTGGCCCGAGCGCACCGGTGCGTCGAGGATCAGCGAGACGGCCGAAGCCTGCGCGGGCGGCGCCGGCACGGCCGCCTCGGGGGAGGGGGCTTCGGCCTCGGGGATCTCGATCTCCCCGGTCGGCCGCCCTCCCGCCAGCGCCGGCGGCAGGCCCGGCCCGAGCAGCGCGGGCGCCGCGCCCTCGATCCCGTAGATCGCGATGGCGCGCGCCGAGAGCTCGGCCACCAGACCGGTCAGGTCGTCGCGATCGAGCGTGAGCCCGGTGAGATCGAGGATCACCGGGCGCCCGGCGAAGAACGCGGGTGCGCGCTGGCGCAGGGCGTCGAGATCGGCGAGCCAATCCTCGATCGGGGGCAGCGGCGCGAGCACGGTCGCCATGAACGAGCGGCCGCGGAAGCGGATCGGCGGACGGGGCGCATCGGGCTTGGGCTGGGTCACGGGGGTCGGCATCTCGCGTGTCGGGCCTGGACCCTGCCTGCATGCGGCGTGCGCGCCCGCGGAGCAATCCTTGCCGGGCGCTTGCCCACGCCCCTTGTCGCCCGCCGATGGTCGCGCACGTTCGAGACGCACCCCGCAATCCCGTCGTCGACGGCAGCTAAACCGTTGGGCGAGAACTGGAATGGTTCTGAAACATAGCGGTTGCGCGGCCGCAGGGCGCCTTGCTACCCCCGGCACGGAACGCCGCCCTTCGAGGGCGTGAAGCCCCGTGGAGTCGGCCCGATGGCACCGCAGAAGGACGCACGCCGCCGTCCGGCCTACCGCCTCGCGGTCGTGGGGCGGATCGTGCTCGCGGTCGCCGGCGGCTACGCGGTGGCGGCGCTGCTGACCGCCCTGCTGTCGTTTACGCTGCCGCTCGTCCGCTCCGAGGCGGTCGCGACGGCGACCCTCCTGAGCTTCGCGGTGATGGTCGCCGTGGTGATCTACGTCTTCGCCGCGCCGACGCTCGGCCGTGCCGCCCTGACGGTCGCCGGGCTCGCGGCCGTCCTCGGCGGCGGGCTCTGGCTCGCCGGCGGCTTCGCCGCGGTCGGTGCCGCATGAGGCAGGGTTTTCGCCAATCGATGGCGTGGCTGCACGCCTGGTCCGGCCTCGTCGTCGGCTGGGTGCTGTTTTGCGTCTTCGTCACCGGCACTGCGAGCTACTACCGGACCGAGATCTCGCAGTGGATGCGGCCGGAGCTCGCCGAGACCGCGAGCGACCCGGCCCGCTCCGCCGACCTCGCCGCCGCCTACCTGCAGAGGGCGATGCCCGACGCCACCGGCTGGTACATCGAGCTGCCGAAGCCCGAGAAGCCGCTGATCGGCGTGATGTGGTGGAAGAGCCTGGAAGGCCCGTTCCATCAGGCCCTGCTCGATCCCGCCACCGGGACGCCGACCAAGGCCCGCGACACCCGCGGCGGCGACTTCCTCTACCGCTTCCATTTCGAGCTCGGCATGCCGCCGCTTTGGGGCCGCTGGATCGTCGGCACCTGCGCGCTGGTGATGCTGGTGGCGCTGGTCTCGGGCATCGTCACCCACCGCAGGATCTTCGCCGACTTCTTCACCTTCCGGCGGCGTCGTTCGCAGCGCGGCTGGCTCGATGCGCACAACGTGTTCGGCGTGCTCGCGCTGCCGTTCCACCTGATGATCACCTATACCGGCCTCGTCACCCTCGCGCCGATGTACATGCCGTGGGGCGTCGTCTCCGCCTACAAGGGCGACGAGATGCGCTTCTACGTCGACAGCGGGCTGATGCCGGAGCTGCGCGCCCCGTCCGGGAAGCCCGGCACCCTGGCGCCGCTCTCCGGCATGGTCGCGCAAAGCATCGCCGCCAGGGGCGAGGCGCCGGAAGGGGTCTCCGTCTTCAACCCTGCCGACGCGACACCCTCCGTGCTTGCGGTCTTCGAGGAGCCGCACGGGCTTGCCCACGAGCATCCGCAGATCGCGTTCGACGGCGCGACCGGGGCGATGCTCGGCAGCAACGGCGCGACCCGCGCCGCGGCCAAGACCTCGACCGTCATGCTCGGGCTGCACGAGGGGCACTTCGCCGGCGCGGCCCTGCGCGTGCTGTTCTTCCTGTGCGGGGTGATGGGCGCCGCCACCGTCGCCACCGGGCTCGTGCTGTGGGCCGTGGCGCGGGCGCCGCAGGGGGCGGAGGCGGAAGGCTTCGGCCTGCGGCTGGTGCGGACGCTCAACGTCGGGACCATCGTCGGCCTGCCCGCCGGAATCGCCGCCTACTTCCTGGCCAACCGCCTGCTGCCGCTCGACCTTGCCGCCCGCGCGGATTGGGAGGTTGGAACGTTCTTCGGCGCCTGGGCGCTGGTGGCGGTCGCCGGCGCCCTCCGCCCGGCCGGATCGGTCTGGCGCGAAGGCCTCGGGCTGGTCGGAGGCCTGTTCCTGGCGGTACCGGTCGTCGGCGCGCTCACCACCGGCCTGCATCCGCTCGCCGGCGAGACGCGCTTCCTCGGCTTCGACGCCGCGATGATCGCCCTCGGCATCCTCCTCGGGCTCGCCGCGCGGAAGGCGGGGCAGGCGCGGCTCCGGCCGGCGCTCCGGGCGGACGCCGGCATCACGGGCGGGGAGGCCCTGCGCGCGTGACCGCCATCGTCGTCGGCCTCAACCTCGCCCTGTGCTTCGCCGGACTGTCGGCGCTGGCGCTCAGCCTCGACCGTCACCATCGCGACGCCTTCCTGGTGCGTCCCGGCGCGGCCCGCGCCCGGACCCTGCGCATCGCCGGCTGGTCCGGCATCGGCCTCTCCTTCGTGGCGGCGGTGGCGCTGGAGGGCTGGAACTTCGGTCCGGTGCAATGGATCGGCGCCCTGACCGGCGCGGCGCTGCTCGTGGTCGCCTTCCTGTCCTACCGCCCGGGCTGGCTCCGCCCGGCGGCGTTGCTGGCGCTGCCGATCGCGCTCGTGGCGCTGCCGCTCGCCCTGAACGGTTGAGCAGGGCTCGCGATCACCGCAGAACCGCTGCCCCCTTGCCGCCGAGGCCGACTCCTTATATTGCGGCGCAATAGCTCGAACCCGTTCTCGACCCGGCGTGGCCGACTGCAATCGCGGTCCGTCCCGTGGCGGGTTCTACTCGCTTCGGAAACACCATGAAGCTGCGCAACATCGCCATCATCGCCCACGTCGACCACGGCAAGACGACGCTCGTCGACAAGCTGCTGTCGCAGTCCGGCTCCTTCCGCGACAACCAGCGGGTCGAGGAACGGGCGATGGACTCGAACGACCTCGAGAAGGAGCGCGGCATCACCATCCTGGCCAAGGCGACCTCGGTCGTCTGGAAGGATACCCGCGTCAACATCGTCGACACCCCCGGCCACGCCGACTTCGGCGGCGAGGTCGAGCGCATCCTGTCAATGGTCGACGGCGTGATCGTGCTGGTGGACGCGGCCGAAGGCCCGATGCCGCAGACCAAGTTCGTGGTCGGCAAGGCCCTCAAGATCGGCCTGCGCCCGATTGTGGCGATCAACAAGGTCGATCGTCCCGACGCCCGCATCACCGAGGTGGTGAACGAGGTGTTCGACCTGTTCGCGGCGCTCGACGCCACCGACGACCAGCTCGACTTCCCGATCCTCTACGGGTCCGGCCGCGCCGGCTGGATGGCCACGACGCCGGACGGCGACCAGAGCGAAGGGCTCGCGCCGCTGTTCGATCTCGTGCTCGAGCACGTGCCGCAGGCCCGCGTCGAGGAAGGCCCGTTCCGGATGCTCGGCACCCTGCTCGAGGCCAACCCGTTCCTCGGCCGCATCATCACCGGCCGCATCGCCTCCGGCACCGTGAAGCCGAACCAGGCGATCAAGGTGATGGACCGCGAGGGCAAGCTCGTGGAGACCGGCCGCGTCTCGAAAATCCTCGCCTTCCGCGGCCTCGAGCGGGCGCCGATCGACGTCGGCGAGGCGGGCGACATCGTCTCCATCGCCGGCCTCGTGAAGGGCACCGTCGCCGACACGTTCTGCGACCCGCAGGTCGAGACCCCGATCCAGGCCCAGCCGATCGATCCGCCGACCGTCACCATGTCCTTCATCGTCAACGATTCGCCGCTCGCCGGCACCGAGGGCGACAAGGTCACCAGTCGCATGATCCGCGACCGCCTGTTCAAGGAGGGCGAGGGCAACGTCACGCTGAAGATCGAGGAGGCCGCCGACAAGGACAGCTTCTTCGTCTCCGGTCGCGGCGAGCTGCAGCTGGCGATCCTGATCGAGACCATGCGCCGCGAGGGCTTCGAGATCGCCGTGTCGCGTCCCCGCGTCGTGCTCTCGAAGGACGAGGACGGCGGCATCCTCGAGCCGATCGAGGAGGTCGTGGTCGACGTCGACGAGGAGTACTCGGGCGTCGTCGTGCAGAAGATGTCCGAGCGCAAGGCCGAGATGATCGAGATGCGTCCGTCGGGCGGCGATCGCCTGCGCCTCGTCTTCCACGCACCGACCCGCGGCCTCATCGGCTACCAGAGCGAGCTGATGACCGACACGCGTGGCACGGCGATCATGAACCGCCTCTTCAAGGCCTACGAGCCCTTCAAGGGCGAGATCGCGGGCCGCCGCAACGGCGTGCTGATCTCGAACGACAAGGGTGAGGCCGTGGCCTATGCCATGTGGAACCTTGAGGACCGCGGCCCGATGATGATCGAGCCCGGCGCCAAGGTCTACCAGGGCATGATCATCGGCGAGCACAACCGCGAGAACGACCTCGAGGTGAACGTGCTCAAGGGCAAGAAGCTCACCAACATCCGCACCACCTCGAAGGACGAGGCCGTGCGCCTGACCCCGCCGATCCGGATGACGCTGGAGAAGTCGCTCGCCTGGATTCAGGACGACGAGCTGATGGAAGTCACCCCGAAGTCGATCCGCCTGCGCAAGACCCACCTCGATCCGAACGACCGCAAGCGCTTCGAGCGCTCGGGCGGAGCGGCGAGCAGCGCGAGCTGAGGATCGCTGGAGCTCGGAATACGAAGGGCCGGGCGGCGATTGCCCGGCCCTTTTTCGTTGGGTCGATATCGTGATGCTATCGAAATAGGGGCAGCTCCCTCCCCCCTCTGCGGGAGAGGGTGGCCCGCGAAGCGGGTCGGGAGAGAGGAGCGCGCTGTCCGGAGAGGTCGCTCCCCTCTTCCGACCCTCGCTCACGCGAGGCCCACCCTCCCCCGCAGAGGGGGGAGGGAAGGTGCGTCTGCCGCGACGAGGGAGCGAAGGCTCCCGACAGGAGAGGAGGGCTCCGTCGGCGAGCCTCACCCGCCGCCTGGGTCGGTATCCTTGTCAGTGCCGCCGCCCTTCGGCCCCATGCCCGGATGGCCCTCGGTCTTCTCGTTCGGGTCCATCACCGCATCGGGTGCGGAATTCGCGGGCTTCTTCGTGTCTGGCGTCTCGTCCGCCGGCTTGTCGTGATCGCTCATTCGCCCTCCTCGCGCTCGGCCTTGTAATGCCCGGAGGCGACGGTCTCGTCGGCCTGCGGGCCGCGCGACGCCTTCTGGTCGGAATGCCCGCCCGACGATCCGCCGGGCGTCGGCGGAGCGCGGCCGGGCTCGCCGCCCTGCTTCCAGTCGGACTTGCGCTCGGGGTCGGACTTGCCGCCCGTGCCCATGTCGGTGATCGCCGACTGCTCGGCGGTGTGGCCGCCGCCGCCGGCCGCGGGCTCGCCGCTGCTGCCGACCTGATCGTCCGGCTTGCGGGTGACAGTCTGCGAGGCCTCGTCCGTGTCGCGGGCCATCAGCGCTTGCCGTCGTCGTGGCCGACCGGCGCGGTGGCACGGTCGATCGCCTCGGAGGCGGAGGCGCCCGGCTGACCCTCGCCGCGGATCGCCCGCAGGTTCTCGGCCGGCGTCTCGGCCTCGGTCTGGTCGGTCGCGTCCTCGCTCGGCATGCCCGAGGCGATCCGCGCGGTCTCGGCCTCGCCCGCCGGGTCGCCCTTCAGATCGGCCTGGGTCCGGGCCGGGCTGCCGACGTCGAGGGGCGAATCCTGCCCGAGATCCTGCCCGTTGCGGTCCGCGTTCGCGGAAAACCCCTTCAGGGAGGGGCGGTCTGCGTCGTGCTCGGCCATGATGCGCCTTTCGGGCTGTCGATCCATCTTGTGGACCAACAACACCGACGGCAGGCGGCGGTTGCTTCCGACCGCCGGGCGCGATCGTCACTCGCCCCGCCCGCCACATGGCGCAACGCGGCGTCTTCGGCGTCGCGAGGGCGGCGGAACCGGTCGATCAGGCGGCCGTCTCGGGCTTGCGGGATTCCGGCGTGCCCGAGCGCATCAGCGTCACGAACCGCTCGAACAGGTAGTGGCTGTCGCGCGGGCCCGGCGAGGCTTCCGGGTGGTGCTGGACCGAGAAGGCCGGGCGGTCGGTGAGCGTCAGCCCGCAATTCGAGCCGTCGAACAGCGAGACGTGGGTCTCGACCGCGGTCTCGGGCAGGCTCGCCGGATCGACGGCGAAGCCGTGATTCATCGAGACGATCTCGACCTTGCCGGTGGTCTTGTCCTTGACCGGATGGTTCGCGCCGTGATGGCCCTGGCCCATCTTCACCGTGCGGCCGCCGAGCGCGAGCCCCATGAGCTGATGGCCGAGGCAGATGCCGAAGGTCGGCACCTTCTCGGCGAGCAGCTCGCGGATCACCGGGACGGCGTACTCGCCGGTCGCCGCCGGATCGCCGGGGCCGTTCGAGAGGAAGACGCCGTCGGGCTTCAACGCCAGGATGTCGGCCGCGCTGGTGGTGGCGGGAACGACCGTGACCGAGCAGCCGGCCTCGGCCAGCAGGCGCAGGATGTTGCGCTTCACCCCGTAATCGATCGCAACGACGCGCAGGCCCTCGCCCGGAACGCCGCGGCCGTAGCCGGCCTTCACCGTCCAGGTCGACTCGCTCCAGTCGGAGCGCTCGCGGCTGGTGACCGGGGGCACGAGGTCGAGGCCTTCCATCGGCGCCAGCGCGGCGGCGCGCGCCTTCAGCGCCTCGCGGTCGAAGTTGCCCTGGGGATCGTTGGCGATCACCGCGTTCGGCATGCCGTGGTCGCGGATGCGGGCGGTCAGCGCGCGGGTGTCGATCCCGGTGATGCCGAGGATGCCGCGGGCCTTCAGCCACGCATCGAGGTGGGACGACGAGCGCCAGCTCGACGGCTGCGTCACGGCCGAGGCGATCACCGTGCCGCGCACGCCCGAGGCCGGGGCCGCGTCGAGGCTCTCGAGGTCCTCGTCGTTGGTGCCGGTGTTGCCGATATGCGGGAAGGTGAAGGTGACGATCTGCCCGGCATAGGACGGATCCGTCAGGATCTCCTGGTAGCCGGTCATCGCGGTGTTGAAGCAGACCTCGCCGTCGGCGATCCCGGTCTGGCCGATGCCGAAGCCTTCGAGGATGGTGCCGTCGGCCAGAACCAGCAGGGCGGTGGCGACGGGCTCGGCCCAGGGGGCGGGGGCGGGGCGCGCCTGAGCGGCGGCGCCGTCTTTCGGCGCGGAAGCGCTGTCTTGCAGCATCGGCGTGATCTCGCTTATGTCCGGCCTCGACCGGCGCCGTCGAGACGGCGCGAGCGGGCGGCTGATGATCGTGTGCCGCGGTCTTATCGAGCCCGCGGCGATGGGGTCAATGTGGGGCCGCGTCGAAGGCGGCTCAATCGCTGCAAACCGCAGGCCAGCCACCCGTTTCTGCACAACAAGGACAACATCGATGCTGCGCGCCCGCCTCACCACCGAGATGAAGGAAGCCATGAAGGCCGGCGAGAAGGCCAAGCTCGCCACGATCCGCATGATTCAGGCGGCGCTGAAGGACAAGGACATCGAGGCGCGCGGGCTCGGCAAGGAGCCGGCGACCGACGACGAGATCCTGGCGCTTCTGCAGAAGATGATCAAGCAGCGCGCCGAATCGGCCTCCGTCTACGAGCAGGGCGGCCGGCCGGAGCTCGCCGAGAACGAGCGCGCCGAGATCGCGATCATTGAGGGCTACCTGCCCCGGCAGATGGACGAGGCCGAGACCAAGGCCGCCGTCGACGCCGCGATCGCCGAGGCGGGCGCCGCCGGCCCGAAGGACATGGGCAAGGTGATCGCCGTGCTGAAGGGCGCCTATGCCGGCCGCATGGATTTCGCGAAGGCGAGCGGGCTGGTGAAGGCGGCGCTGAACGCCAAGGCGTGAGAGGTCCGGTCAAGCACGATCGCCTTTGCTGCGTGCCTCCACGTAGGCACGCAGCACGGCATTGATGCGGCTTTGGTACCCGTCGCCGCCGCGCTTGAAGTGCTCGACGAGATCCCGGTCGAGGCGGATCGAGATCGCGACCTTGCGCGCTGGAACCACCGGCTCCCCGGCCGCCCAGTCGAGATCGAGGGGAGCTGCGTCGGGGTCCGCCGCGACACGCTCGGCGATCGCCTCATCGCTCAGCCGATCCAGGGCAGCCCAGTCGGTGCGGCCGCGGCTACGATCGTCCAGCGACGTAGGCGTGATATTGCTCTTTCTCATTTCGCCTGGCGGCACGCGCAGAGATCAGACGCCGGTTGGGCCCGCGCGGCGTGAAGACGACCACGATGACCCGTTCCCCGGCCTGACCCAGTGCGCCCCACCGCTCCTCTCCGTTTCGATCCGATCGGATCAGGATATGCGGATGCGCGAAGACTTCGAGCGCATCCATGAAGTCGATGTGGTGCTTATGCAGGTTGGCGCTACGCTTGGCCTCGTCCCACTCGTAGGCGTCCGACGTTCCGGCGTGTCTCGGTGCCGCACCTCGGGAAGATCGTATATACAACGTGACGCGTCAACGGCTTGCCGGAAGCGGGACGCCTTTCGACCGTGGGGACTCGTTAGGGCGGTTCAGGCTATGATGAGCGATTGCCGAAAGAGTCCCGCATCTCCGTGCGCTACCCACCCCACATCCTCGAAGAGATCCGCAACCGGCTTCCCGCCTCCGACGTGGTCGGCCGGCGGGTGAAGCTGAAGAAGGCCGGGCGCGAGTGGCGTGGGCTGTCGCCGTTCAACGCCGAGAAGACGCCGTCCTTCTACGTCAACGACCAAAAGCAGTTCTACCACTGCTTCTCGTCCGGCAAGCACGGCGACATCTTCAGCTTCCTGATCGAGACCGAAGGGCTGAGCTTCCCGGAAGCCGTCGAGCGGCTCGCCGCCGACGCCGGCGTGACGTTGCCGGCTCCCACCGCCGACACCCGCGAGATGGAGACCAAGCGCCGCGGAGCGATCGAGGTGATGGAGCTGGCCACCGCGTGGTTCGAGGAGCGGCTGGCCTCGCCCGCGGGCGCGGTCGCCCGCGCCTATCTCGACCGGCGCGAGCTCGGCCCCGAGATCCGCCGGAGCTTCCGCCTCGGCTACGCTCCGGCCGACCGCTACGGCCTGCGCGACCACTTGGCGGGCAAGGACGTCGACAAGGCGCTGATGGGCGAGCTCGGCCTGCTGGTGACCGGCGACGACATCGCCGTTCCCTACGACCGGTTCCGCGACCGCATCATCTTCCCGATCGCCGACGTGCGCGGCCGGGTGATCGCCTTCGGCGGCCGGGCGATGCAGGCGGACGCCAAGGCGAAGTACCTGAACTCGCCCGAGACGCCGCTCTTCCACAAGGGGCAGGGCCTCTACAATCTCCATCACGCGAGGAAGCCCGCGCACGATCGTGGCACGATCATCAGCGTCGAGGGATACGTCGATGCCATCGCGATGACGCGGGCGGGCTACCCCAACACCGTGGCGCAGCTCGGCACGGCGCTGACGGAGGAGCAGCTGGCGCTCATGTGGCGCTACGCCGACGAGCCGATCCTCTGCTTCGACGGCGACGGCGCCGGCCAGCGTGCCGCGAACCGTACCCTCGACGTGGCGCTGCCGATGCTGGAGCCGGGCCGGTCGCTGCGATTCGCGATGTTGCCGGAGGGCCAGGACCCGGACGACCTGCTGCGCTCGGGCGGCTCGGGGGCGATCGACAAGGTGGTGGAGGCGGCCAAGCCCCTGGTCGAGATGCTGTGGAGCCGCGCCGTCGAGACCGGCTCGACCGACACGCCCGAGCGCCGGGCGGGCCTGGCCAAGACGCTGCGCGGCCTCGTCGCCGGCATCCGCGACGAGACGGTGCGGGGCTACTACCGCGACGAGATCGAGGAGCGGTTGCGCGGGCTCTCGCCGCGCGGCGCGACGCAGCAGCGCGGCGCCTACCAGCCGGGCGGGCGGCCGAATGCCTACGTCCGCAAGCCGCGCCCCGGCGATCCGCCGCCCTCGCCGCGGCTGACGGCCGGGCCGAGCGCGGGCCTCGCCCGCTCGAACGGCTTCTCCGGCAGCGGCGGCTCGCGCGAGGCGATGATCGTGGCGAGCCTCCTCGTGCATCCCGAGCTGCTCGGGCTCGAAGCCGAGGATCTCGCCGCCCTCGATCTCGAGGACGCGGATGCGGTGGCCCTGCGCTCGGTTCTGCTCGACCGCGCCGCCGACGCGGCGGACCCGGACGTGGCGGTGGTCGGGAATCGGCTGGCGCGGGCCGGGCTCGAGGCGGCGAGCGCGCGGCTGGCGGCACGGGTGCGCCCGGGCGACCGCTGGGCCCTCGATCCGCACGCCGATCTCGTCAAGCTGGAGGACGCTTTGCGGCAGGCCGTGATCTTGCACCGCAAGGCCGGCGCGCTAAATAGCGAACTCCGACAGGCGGAACGTGCGCTCGTCGAAGAAGAAACAGAGGCGAACTTCGCTTGGCTGTGCGACGTCAAGGAGCGCTTGGCGGTGATCGCGGGAGCGGAGACCGAGGCGGACCTGCAGGACACGAACGACTCGACTGTGTCGTAGGGCCTGTGCGATGGCGGAATACGACACGCCTTCGCGGCATGGTTAACAATCGGTCAAGCGTCTCGCTTGCATACCGAACTCGAGAATACGACGCGGTCGAAGCGGTTCGCCCGGGTCTCACACGCATTGCGGCGCCGACGGCGCGGCGTGGCCGAAAGGCCCCCGCATCGTGGCGCGCCGAAACAATAGGCTGATCATGGCGACGAAGGCAACGGAACGGGACGAGACGGACACCGCTCCGGCAGAGCAGACCGATGGGCCGCTCCTCGACCTGACGGATGCTTCGGTCAAGCGGATGGTGAAGCTCGCCAAGAAGCGCGGCTACATCACCTACGAGGAGGTCAACGAGGTCCTCCCCGAGGGGCAGTCCGACCCCGACCAGCTCGAGGACGTCCTGTCCCAGCTCTCCGAGATGGGCATCAACGTCGTCGAGGCCGAGGAGACCGACGAGGCCGCCGCCGACAAGTCGGCCAATGGCGAGGCGTCGGACGACGAGGAGAGCGCCGAGGGCACGGAGGTGGCCGAGGTCGCCCCGACGCGCGCCGTCGCCGTCGTCACCGCGACCAAGGAGCCGACCGACCGCACCGACGATCCGGTGCGGATGTACCTGCGCGAGATGGGCTCGGTCGAGCTGCTGTCGCGCGAGGGCGAGATCGCCATCGCCAAGCGGATCGAGGCCGGGCGCGAGGCGATGATCGCCGGCCTGTGCGAGAGCCCGCTGACCTTCCAGGCGATCATCATCTGGCGCGACGAGCTCGTCGACGGCAAGGTGCTGCTGCGCGACATCATCGATCTCGAAGCGACCTATGCCGGCCCCGACGGCAAGAACCCGCAGATCGCGGAGGCGGCCGCCGAAGGCGAGGATGCCGAGCCGGAAGCGCCGACGCCCGAGGGCGGCGACGACGACGACGACATGGAGAACAACGTCTCGCTCGCGGCGATGGAAGCCGAGATCAAGCCGCGCGTGCTCGAGACGTTCGACGCGATCGCCAACAACTACCGCAAGCTGCGCAAGCTCCAGAACGAGGAGACCGAGCGCAAGGCGAACAGCGAGAAGACCACGCCGGCCCAGGAGAAGAAGCAGGCCGAGTTCAAGGACACCGTCGTCGCCGACGTGAAGTCGCTGTCGCTGAACAACAACCGCATCGAGGCCCTGGTCGAGCAGCTGTACGACATCAACAAGCGCCTCATCTCGCATGAGGGCCGGCTGATGCGCTACGCCGAGAGCCACGGCGTCGCCCGCGACGAGTTCCTGCGCTACTACCAGGGCTGGGAGCTCGACCCGAACTGGATGACCCGCGTCGGGACGCTCGGCGGCAAGGGCTGGAAGAACCTCGTCGAGAAGGGCTCGAAGCAGGTCTCGGACCTGCGCGAACAGATCCTGACGCTCGCCTCCGAGACGGGCCTGGAGATCGGCGAGTACCGCAAGATCGTCAACATGGTCCAGAAGGGCGAGCGCGAAGCCCGCCAGGCCAAGAAGGAGATGATCGAGGCCAACCTCCGCCTCGTGATCTCGATCGCCAAGAAGTACACCAACCGCGGCCTGCAGTTCCTGGACCTGATCCAGGAGGGCAACATCGGCCTGATGAAGGCGGTCGACAAGTTCGAGTACCGCCGCGGCTACAAGTTCTCGACCTACGCGACCTGGTGGATCCGCCAGGCGATCACCCGCTCGATCGCCGACCAGGCGCGCACCATCCGCATCCCGGTGCACATGATCGAGACGATCAACAAGATCGTCCGGACGTCCCGCCAGATGCTGCACGAGATCGGCCGCGAGCCGACCCCGGAGGAGCTGGCCGAGAAGCTGGCTATGCCGCTCGAGAAAGTCCGAAAAGTCCTGAAGATCGCCAAGGAGCCGATCTCCCTCGAGACGCCCATCGGCGACGAGGAGGACAGCCACCTCGGCGACTTCATCGAGGACAAGAACGTCGTCCTGCCGATCGACGCGGCGATCCAGAGCAACCTCCGCGAGACCACGACGCGCGTCCTCGCCTCGTTGACCCCGCGCGAGGAGCGGGTGCTCCGCATGCGCTTCGGCATCGGCATGAACACCGACCACACCCTCGAGGAGGTCGGCCAGCAGTTCTCGGTGACCCGCGAGCGCATCCGTCAGATCGAGGCGAAGGCCCTGCGCAAGCTGAAGCATCCGAGCCGGAGCCGGAAGCTGCGGAGCTTCCTGGACAACTGAGCGTCGGATACGCCATTCTCGAATCCGCCGAATGCGATCGTCGGATCGCGCCGTACTCGCGGCGCGATCTCGCGTTCCAGGCGGCGAAGGGATGATGGTCTTCGATCCGGATCGATCTCGCCATCGTCAGCCGGAACCTTGCTTTGGCGGTTCGTGAACCCACCTTGGCCGTATGCTTGAGCGTCGCCAGCATCCACCCGTGCCGCCGACCGCCGCAGCCGACGGCTCGGAGGCGGACGACGTGCCGTTCGGCGCGCTGCAGGATTGCGTCGCGATCCGCGACTGGCTGCTGAGCGAGGGCGCCCGCCTGCCCGAGCCCGACGACCTGATCGCGGGCTTCGCCGAGCGCCTCAACGCGGTCGGCGTTCCGGTGGACCGGACCTCGACGGCGATCGATACGCTGCACTCGGAATATTCCGGCATCGGCCGCATCTGGACGCGCGAGTCCGGCACGACGGTGCGCCTGTTCCCGCACGGCGAAGCCTCCGAGCGTGCCTACGCGGCGAGCCCGTTCCGCAAGGTGCACGAGGACGGCGAATGGCTGATCCTCGACCTCGCCGAGACGCCGGACGACGCCTACTCGGTGATCCCCGACCTGAGGGCCGCCGGCTACCGCCACTACATCGTGGTGCCGCTGTTCTTCACCAACGGCACGCACAACGGCATCACCTTCGCCACCCGCGACCCGGACGGATTCCGCGACGAGGACGTGGCGATCCTGCGCTTCATCATGCCGGCCCTGGCCGCGGTGATGGAGATGCGGATCGTCACCAAGCAGCTCGACACGGTGCTGCGCATCTACGTCGGCGACGAGCCGCACCGCGCCATCCTGTCGGGCGACATCCGCCGCGGGCAGGTGAAGCGCATCCGCTCGGCGATCCTGTTCGCCGACATGCGCGACTACACTCGCATCTCGGCGAACATGACGCCGGAAGAGGCGGTCGACCTGCTCAACATCTTCTTCGACTGCCTCGTGCCGCCGATCGAGCGGGAGGGCGGCGAGGTGCTGAAGTATCTCGGCGACGGCCTGCTCGCCATCTTCCGCGAGCCGGGTGACGACCTCGGCGGCGCCGCCAAGGGGGCGCTGACGGCGGCACAAAGTGCGCTCGCGGCACTGGAGGAGGCCAACACCCTCCACCAATTCGCAGTGCCGATGATGGCCGGCATCGCGCTCCATCACGGCGAGGCGGCCTACGGCAACGTCGGCTCGGGCACGCGCCTCGACTTCACGGTCATCGGCCGCGACGTGAACATGGCGAGCCGCATCGCCCGGCTCAACAAGACGCTCGGCGAGCCGTTGCTGATGTCGAAGCCCTTCGTCGACTTCCTGTGGGGCGATCCGGTGCCGCTCGGCGAGCACGTGCTCGACGGGTTCGCCGAGCCGATGATGGTCTATCGCCCGCGCCCGAAGCCGCACCGCGGCCGGGGCTGAGGCGGGCCTCAGCCCCGCAGCGTCATCGTCCCGCCGGCGATGCTGAAGTCGCGCACGCGCTTCAGGAACGACATGCCGAGGAGGTTCGTGCCGAGGCGTCCGCTCGGGACGATCACGGCCTCGACGTCGCGCACGGTGACGGGCCCGATCCGGATCGTGCCGATCCGCACCGGCGCGACGCGGATCGTCCCGTTGGCGGTCATCACCGGGCGCGTGAAGTCCCGCGGCCCGACGACGATGCCGAGGCGGGCGGCATCCTCTTCCGCGAAGCTGCACGTCGTGGCCCCGGTGTCGACCATCATGCGCAGCGATCGCCCGTCGACCAGCGCGTCGGCGAGGAAGTGGCCGTTGCGGTCGGCACCGAGCGCGATCGCCGTCGGCGCGGACGCAACCAGTTGCACCGTCGGCACCGGTGGGGCCGCGGCCTTGCGGCTGGTCAGGCGGTTGCCGATGCCTCCGAGCACCCCCGCGACGAGGCCGGCCGCGAGGCAGAGCATCCGGATCGTCCGCATCGCCTACCTTCGCCCCCGCCGATCGAGGAGGCATAGACGAGCACGACGCCGGTGAACGATGCGTGGCGGCGTGCCCGCCGCCGGACGGAACCGCGCGGCCATCTGCCGACAGGGTTTCCGGTCCGTCTCGGCGCGACGACGAATCGCGCATCCGCAGGAGGGGATCGGCCCGCGGGGTTGACCGAGGCGGCCGGCGGGACCACATCTGCGGTGTTCCAGGGAGATCCCCGGCAAGGGGCTGAGAAACCGCTGGCAGGCCCGTGAGGGCCCGCGGCGCGGAAATCCTTCGAACCTGATCCGGTTCACACCGGCGTAGGGATTGGACCGTGGGCGCCGTCTTCGACGACGGGGTGCCCCAGCTTCTTAGACGAAGCGTCAGGCCCGGTCTCTGCGACAGCACGCGGAGGATCACTTGGGTCGTCATTCGGGTCGTCACGCAGCATCACCGATCGGGACGCGCCGGACGAGCGGCGGCGCCCGGCCAACCGTCCCGCTGCCGGCGCGTGCCGACGTCGCGATCGTCGGCGGCGGCCTGATCGGGCTGTCGATCGCCTGGCGGCTGGCGCAGGCCGGGCGGTCCGTCGTCGTGGTCGAGCGGGAGACCATCGGCTCCGGCGCGAGCCTCGCCGCCACGGGCATGCTGGCGCCGGCGGCCGAGCACGAGCCCGGCTCCGACCCGCTGCTGCCGCTGGCGCTTGATTCGCTCCGGCGCTGGCCGGGGTTTCGCGCCGAGCTCGAAGCGGCGTCCGGCCTCGACATCGACTACCGCGAGGACGGGACGCTGGTGCTGGCCATCGGGCGCGACGAGGTCGAGCGCCTGCGCTTCCGCTTCGACCTGCAGCGCCGCTCGGGCGTCGCCGCCGAGTGGATCGCGGGTGCCGACGTGCGTCGCCGCGAGCCGGCCCTCCGCCCCTCGGTCACCGCGGGCGTGCTCTGCCCGCTCGATCATCAGGTCGACCCGAGCCGGGTGATGGCGGCGCTCGTCGAGGCGTGCCGTGCCGCCGGCGTGGCGCTCGTCGAGAACAGCCCGGTCGTCGCCCTCGAACGCACGGGCGGCCGCGTCGCGGGCCTGCGCACCGCCGACGGCGTGGTCGTGGCCGAGACCGTGGTGCTCGCCGCCGGCGCCTGGAGCGGCGAGGGCGGCCTGCTGCCGCAAAGCCTCGCCCTGCCCGTGCGCCCGCTGAAGGGACAGTCGCTGGCGCTGAAGACCACGGCCCGCACCGGCACGCTCTCCCACATGGTCTGGACCGAGCAGGTCCACATGGCGCCGAAGAGCGACGGCCACATCGTCGTCGGCGCGACGGTCGAGGATTGCGGCTTCCGCCCCGGCGTCACCGCCGGCGGGCTCTATGCCCTGCTCGAAGGCGCGCGCCGGGTGCTGCCCGGCATCGAGGAGATGGAGGTCGAGGCCGTCTGGAGCGGGTTCCGCCCGACCTCGGACGACGACGCGCCGATCCTCGGTGAGATCGCCCCCGGCCTGGTGGTCGCCACCGGCCACCATCGCAACGGCTACCTGCTCGCCCCGGTGACCGCCGACGCGATCGCCGCCCTCGTCACGACGGGCGCGATGCCGGCGGTCGCGCAGGACTTCTCGCTGGCGCGGTTCGCGCCGGGCGCCGAGCTGAGGGCGTCGGCATGAAGCTGACGGTGAACGGACAGGCTCGCGAGATCGAGGCCGCCGACGTCGCCGCCCTGTTCGCGCAGGCGGCGGAGGAGACCGGCAGCACCGATCCGCAGGGCGTCGCCATCGCGCTCAACGGCCGCGTCGTCCGCCGCCGCGACTGGGACACCACACCGATCTCCGAGGGCGACCGCATCGAGATCGTACGCGCCATGCAGGGAGGCTAGAGGATGGTCGACACGCTCACACCCCTCCGACCGGAGGCCGACGACCCCTTCGTGATCGCCGGCGTCACGCTGGGCTCGCGGCTGTTCATCGGCACCGCGGGCTACCCGACGCAGGTGATCATGCGCGATGCGGTCGCGGCCTCCGGGGCCGAGGTCGCCACCGCCTCGATCCGCCGGGTCTCGCTGCAGGGCCACGGCTCGGACACCGTGAAGATCCTGAAAGGACGCCGCTTCCTGCCGAACACCGCCGGCTGCGAGACCGCCCGCGACGCGATCATGACCGCCGAGCTGGCCCGCGAGGCGCTCGACACCAACTGGATCAAGGTCGAGGTGATCGGCGACCGCGAGACCCTGTACCCGGACGTCGCCGAGCTGATCGAGGCCTGCCGCCACCTCGTCGACGACGGCTTCGTCGTGCTGCCCTACTGCAACGACGACCCGATCGTCTGCCAGCGGCTCGCCGACATCGGCTGCGCCGCGGTGATGCCGATGGGCTCGCTGATCGGCTCCGGCATGGGCATCGCCAATCCGGCCAACCTCGAGTTGATCTGCCGCCGCATGAGCGTACCGGTGATCGTGGATGCCGGCATCGGCACGGCCTCCGACGCGGTGATCGCGATGGAGCTGGGCGCCGACGCCTGCCTGATCAACACCGCGGTGGCGAAGGCCGACGATCCCGTCCGCATGGCGCGCGCGATGCGCAACGCCGTGCAGGCGGGCCGCGATGCCTACCGCGCCGGCCGAATCCCGCGCCGCGGCCGGGCCGAGCCGTCGAGCCCGCAGCTCGGCCTTGTCGGCTCGTAGCCTGCCGTCGCCGCTCCTTGCGGTGACCGACCGGCACGGGCCCCGCCCCCTGGGCGAGACCATCGCCGCCGTGCTCGACGGCGGGTGCCGGTGGGTCTGGTTTCGCGACAGGGATCTGCCACCGCCCGAGCGCGGGGTGCTGGCGGAGCGCATCGCGGAACGCGTCCGCGAGGCCGGCGGCGTGCTCTCGGTCGGCGGCGATCTCGAGCTTGCCGCGGCCCTCGGCGCGAGCGTCCATCTCGGCGGCGGGACGGATCGTACCGCCATCGCCGATGCCAGGCGCCGCCTCGGCACCTCGGCGCTCGTCGGCGTCTCGGCGCACGGCCTGCGCGACGTCGAGGCGGCGGAAGACGCGGATTACGTGACCCTGAGCCCGGTCTTCGCCACGGCGAGCAAGCCCGGCTACGGTCCCGCCCTCGGCCTCGGCGCCATCGCAACGGCCGCGCGGATCGGAATCCCGGTCGTTGCGCTGGGTGGCATCGGCGTCGCCACTGCCGCCGCGTGTCGCCGAGCGGGCGCGGCGGGCGTGGCCGTGATGGGCGGCCTGATGCGGGTCGACGACCCTTCCGCCGAAGCTCGGGCACTGTTGCGCGGCTGGGAAGCGGCCTCGGACGGGCCACCGTGAGCCTTAAGCAGGATCAGAATTCGACGCTCGCCGATTCAGCCCCGTCCCCACCCTCGACCTCATCCTGCGGTGCCGCGTCGGCGACCTCGAAGAAGGGCTCCAGAAATCGCGCGCGCGCTGCAGGGCTCCTTCGAGGCCTCCGCTTCGCTGCGGCACCTCAGGGTGAGGCTCACGGTTGGAGGATGTCCGGCGTGAGAAACTACTTCGCTGCGGCAGGCCCGTAGGGCGGGCGCGGGATCGCCCGATGCGCGGCGCGGAGCGCCGCCGACCAGCGCTCGCGCAGGTCGTGGAAGTAGCCCTCGCCGGCCTCAATCCGATGATTCACCTCGAGGTCGAGGGCGTTGCGGCGCGCCAGCGCGATGTCGATCGGCAGGCCGACGCCGAGATTCGAGCGCATGGTCGAATCCATCGAGACGAGTCCGACCTTGAGGGCGTCGTAGAGCTCGGTCTCGAACTTCACCGCCCGGTCGAGGATCGGCTTGCCGTACTTGTGCTCGCCGATCTGCAGGAACGGTGCATCGGTGCTGCACTCGATGAAGTTGCCGGCCGAGTAGATCAGGAACAGCCGCATCGGCTCGCTGCCGATCTGGCCGCCGAACAGCAGCGAGACCGAGAAGCGCAGGCTCGCCGCCTCGAAGCCCGCCTTCTCGATCGCGCGCACGTGGCGGATCGCGCGGCCGACGAGCTGGGCCGCCTCGAACATCGTCGTCGTCTCGACGAGCTTCAGCTTGGCCTCGCCGTTGTCGCCGGGCACGCCCTCGGAGAGCAGGCTCAGGACCGATTGGGTCACCGACAGGTTGCCGGCCGAGGCAAGCATCATCACCCGCTCGCCCGGCACGTTGAAGTGATGGAGCTTGCGATAGGTCGAGATGTCGTCGAGCCCCGCATTGGTGCGGGTGTCGGCGATCATCACCAGGCCTTCCTCGACGAGAACGCCGACGCAGTAAGTCATGGGATCAGGCTTTTCGAAGAGGCGCGGAGCGTCAGGATTGCGGTGCCGCCTGGGCTTGCTCCACCCGGAGCTTCACGTCCAGCGTTTCGGTGCCGCCGCCGGTGCGACTGCCGCGAATCGGGGCAGCCCCGAGGTAGTCGAGCCCGGATGCGACGCGGATATAGGCTTCCGTGGTGGCGTCGCCGGTGGTCGGATCGAAGCCGACCCAGCCGAGATCCGGCACCAGCGCCTCGGCCCAGCCGTGCGGCGTCTCCTGCTCGGCGTCGCTCCCCTCCGGGCGGTGGTAGCCGGAGACGTAGCGCGCCGGAATCGCCCGGTGGCGGGCGGCGGCGATGAAGACGTGGGCGAAGTCCTGGCATACGCCGGCTCCGGCCTCGAAGGCCTTCGGCGAGGGCACGGCGGCGCTCGCGGGGCCTGGCGTGTAGGCCATGTGCGCGTGCACCGCGGCCATCAGCCGATGCAGGAAGGGGAGGGCTGCCGGGTCTCCGGCGCCGGCGACCGCGTCGGACAGCGCCTGGATCTCCGGGCTCGGCAGCACGAGGTCGGTGTCGCGCAGGTAGAACGTCTCGGGCAGGCGCTCGACGGCGCCGCGGACGATGCCGTGGGTCTCGTGGGTGTCGACCTCGCCGGTGACGCGAATCACCAGCGCGTCGGAGGCCTGGTCCGGCGTGAACCAGTGGACGACGTTGCCGTAGCCGTCCTCGCGCTCGGTGAGTCGTCCGTCGACCGAAGGCTCGATCCGCCAGCGCCGGACGTACTGGCCGTCATGGTCGCGCGGCGTCATCCGCAGGACCTGGATCAGGCCGCGTGCCGGTTGCTCGTAGCTGTAGATGGTCTCGTGGACCACGCGAATGCGCATGCGTCGATTCTGCCCGTCCTGGCTCCGCCGGTCTCGGCGACACGGCGCCCGCGATGGACGCCGCGGCGCCCGAAGTCACACGTTTTACACGCTGTTCCGACGGAGCGCGCAACCGCGGAAGCGGAACTGCGCGTATTCCGCTGCGGCTCGAGCCTCAGCCGAGATACTGCTCGGCGATGGCGGCGCCGACCTTGTTGTTCTCGCCGATGAAAGCGATCACGAACTCATGCAGGCCGGACGCGAAGACCCGGTCGATCTCCTCGCTTTCCAGCCGTGCGAGCAGGTTGCTCGCCAAGCGCTGGCTGGCGCCGCGGCGTCCGTAGGCGTCGGCGATCAGGTCGAGATGCTCGACGAGGACGCCGTAGCAGTTGGCGAAGGAGCGCGGCATCTGCCGGTTGAGGATCAGGAGGTCGGCGACCAGCAACGGCTTGACGCTCTCGCGATACACCCAGTGATAGGCGTTGAAGGCCGAGACTTCGCGCAGGATCGTCGTCCACTGGAAGTAGTCGAGGCTGCCGCCGATCTTCTCGGTGTCCGGCAGCAGGATCTTGTACTTCACGTCGAGGATGCGGGCGGTGTTGTCGGCCCGCTCGATCGCGGTGCCGAGACGCGTGAACCAGTAGGTGTCGTTGCGCAGCATCGTCCGGTAGGCCGAGCCGTCGAAGGTCAGCGAGATGCCCTTCACCCAATCGAGGAAGCGCGTGAACGCGTCGCGGTCGAGGTCCTTCTTCTCGTAGGACCGCAGCTCGAGCCAGGCGCCGTTGATCGTGTCCCACATCTCGGTGGTGAGCGCAGTGCGCACGCTGCGCGCGTTCTCGCGGGCGCTCTCGATGCAGGAGCGGATCGAGGACGGGTTGTGCGGGCTGAAGGCGAGGAAGTCGCACACCGTCGCGGCGTTCACGCCGTCGTAGTGCGGCTTGAACACCTCCGGATCGCCGGCCGAGGCGAGGGCCGAGGCCCACTCGTTGGTCTCGCCCCCGCCGTAGCTCGTCGGCAGCGAGGCCAGGCGATGCGCCGCATCGAGGATGCGGGCGACGAACTCCGCCCGTTCGACGTAGCGCGAGAGCCAGTAGAGGTTGTCGGCAGTCCTGGAGAGCATGGCTGTTTCGCTGGGGTCTCTTCGGCTTCGGCCCTGGGGCGTCCACCGCTGGGCGGTTCTCGGTGAAAGCAGGCGTCACGCCATCACGCGTCGAGAACCCAGGTGTCCTTCGTACCGCCCCCTTGGCTGGAATTCACCACCAAAGATCCTTCCTTCAGCGCCACGCGGGTGAGGCCGCCCGGCACGATGCGGATCTCGTCGGCGCCGCACAGCACGAAGGGGCGCAGGTCGACGTGGCGCGGGGCCACCCCCGAGGCGACGAAGGTCGGGCAGGTGGAGAGCGACAGCGTCGGCTGGGCGATGAAGCCGTCCGGGGCGTGGCGCAGGCGCTTGGCGAATTCCTCGATCTCGCGCTTGGTCGCGTGCGGCCCGACGAGCATGCCGTAGCCGCCCGAGCCGTTGACCTCCTTGACCACCAGCTCGGACAGGTTGTCCATCACGTAGGAGAAGGCCTCCTTCTCGCGGCAGCGATAGGTCGGCACGTTGTGCAGGATCGGCTCCTCGCCGGTGAAGAACTTCACGATCTCCGGCATGTAGCTGTAGACCGCCTTGTCGTCGGCGATGCCGGTGCCGACCGCGTTGGCGAGCGTCACGCTGCCGCGCTCGTAGGCGTTCATGATGCCCGGCACGCCGAGCATCGAATCCGGCCGGAACACCAGCGGATCGAGGAAGTCGTCGTCGAGGCGGCGGTAGATCACGTCGACCCGGCGCGGGCCTTCGGTGGTCCGCATGTAGACCACGTCGTCCTTGGTGAAGAGGTCGCCCGCCTCGACCAGCTCGACGCCGAGCTTGTCGGCCAGGAACGAGTGCTCGTAGAACGCCGAGTTGTAGCGCCCGGGCGTCAGCAGCACGACGGTCGGGTCGCGGGTCGCCGTCGCCGGCGCGAGGCTGCGGAGCGTCGCCAGCAGCGCGTCCGGATAGTTCTCGACCGGCGCGACGCGGTGGCGGGAGAACAGGTCAGGGAACAGCCGCAGCATCACCTCGCGATTCTCGAGCATGTACGACACGCCGGACGGGATGCGGGCGTTGTCCTCGAGCACGAAGAAGTCGTTCTCGCCGGTGCGGACGATGTCGATCCCCGCGATGTGCACGTAGAGGTCGTGCGGCACCCGGAACGACCGCATCTCCATGCGGTAATGCGCGTTCTTGTAGACGAGGTCGGCCGGGATGATGCCGGCCTTGATGCATTCCTGCGCGCCGTAGATGTCCTTCAGGAACATGTTGATTGCGGTGACGCGCTGCTTCAGCCCGCGCTCTAGGAAGCCCCATTCCGGCTTGGTGATCACCCGCGGGATGATGTCGAACGGGATCAGCCGCTCGGTCGATTCGTTGTCGCCGTAGACCGCAAAGGTGATGCCGATGCGCCGGAACAGCAGCTCGGCCTGGCTCCGGCGGGTGTTGAAGTGGTCGGCCGGCGTCGTGTCGAGCCAGTTCTTCAGCTGACCGTAGGCCTCGCGGACGTCGTCGGGACTCGTCGCGGCGCCTGCGAAGGCGGTCATCTCGTCGAAGGCCACGGCCGCCATTCAGTCTCTCCCAGATCCGTCACGCTAGAGGCAAGAGGCGCGCCACGCAAAGGGATTACGGCCTCGTTCGGGGCTCGTTCCAAACACGCGTCAGATGAGGCGCAGGCCTTTCAGGCTGGCATGGCCTGACCGGCCGAGGATGACGTGGTCGTGCACCACGATCTTCAGCGGGCTGAGCACGGCGATCACTTCGCGCGTCATCGTCACGTCGGCGACCGAGGGCGCCGGATCGCCGGACGGGTGGTTGTGCGCCAGGATGATCGCCGTCGCCGAGAGCTCCAGCGACCGCCGCGCCACCTCGCGCGGGTAGACCGGCGTGTGGTCGACGGTCCCGCGCCCCTGGATCTCGTCGGCGATGAGGTGGTTGCGCTTGTCGAGGAACAGCACCCGGAACTCCTCGCGGGTGGCGAAGGCCATGGTGGCGCGCAGGTACTCGATGAGCTCGGCCCAGGAGGAGAGCAGCGCGCGCTGGGCGATCGCGCCGCGCGCCAGCCGGCGGCCCGCCGCCTCCATCAACTTAAGGTCGGCGACCACGCCGGCGCTGACGCCCTCGATCTCGGCGAGCCGGGCCGGATCGGCGCTCAGCACCTCGGCGAAGCTGCCGAAGCGGCGGATCAGCGCCTTGGCCAGCGGCTTCACGTCCCGCCGCGGGATCGCGCGGAACAGGGCAAGCTCGAGCATCTCGTAGTCGGGCAGGGCGTCGGCCCCCTGCTTGGCGAAGCGCTCGCGCAGGCGATCGCGGTGGCCGAGATAGTGCGGCGGCTCCTCGGGCTTCGGCGCGACGGCCGGCCGCTCGGCGAACAATCCGCCCTCAGCCGCGTCGCCCGGGCCCGTCACGACCTCAAGCGCCTGGGTTGCCGGGCTGGTGCAGCCCCTTCGGCGAGACCGTGAAGATCTCGACGCCGGTCTCGGTGACGGCCACCGTGTGCTCGAACTGCGCCGACAGCGAGCGGTCGCGCGTCACCGCGGTCCAGCCGTCGGAGAGCACCTTCACCGCCGGCCGGCCGAGGTTGATCATCGGCTCGATGGTGAAGAACTGCCCCGGCCGCAGCGGCACGTCGTAGCTCGCCTCGACGTAGTGCAGGATCGTCGGCGCATCGTGGTAGCTCCGACCGAGGCCGTGGCCGCAGAAGTCGCGCACCACCGAGCAGCGCTCGCCCTCGGCGTAGTCCTGGATCGCGCGGCCGATGTCGTTGGTCGATCCGCCGGGCTTCACCGCGGCGACGCCCCGCATCAGCGCCTCGTAGGTGATCTCGCACAGGCGCGCCGCCTTGCGCGGCACCTCGCCGACGAAGGCCATCCGGCTCGAATCGCCGTGCCATCCGTCGAGGATCAGGCACATGTCGAGGTTGACGATGTCGCCCTCGCGCAGCGGCTTGTCGTTGGGGATGCCGTGGCAGACCACGTGGTTGATCGAGGTGCAGATCGACTTCGGATAGCCGCGGTAGAGCAGCGAGGCCGGGTAGGCGCCGTGATCCATCGCGAACTCGTAGGCGAGCTTGTCGAGCGCCTCGGTGGTCACGCCCGGCTGCGTCGCCTCCATCAGCACGTCGAGGCCTTCCGCCGTGAGGCGTCCGGCACGGCGCATGCCCGCGAACCCCTCCGGCCCGTGGATCGGTGCCTGGGGCACGCGCCGCGTCGCTTGGTCTTGCTGGGTCATCGAGGGGCTTGTCCGCGCCGGGTCGGTCTTCGAAGGCTTATGTACGGCGTGGCCGCCGAGGCGCCAAGTGACCGGCGTTCGCCCCCAGGCTTGCGCCGGACGAACGCACGGCGGCATAAGCGGGGCTCGGGCGACCCGGTGCGAGGGGTCCCAAGGCACAGGACGGCGCGATGGCTGACAGGGCGGTACCGCACTTCCACAACGAGCTCGGCGTCGCGGTCATCCATGTCGGCTCGCGGGAGTTCATGTGCATCGGCGCATTGCCGCCGTTCGATCATCCGCACGTGTTCCTCGACATGGGCGCCGACAACGAGATCATCTGCCAGTACTGCTCGACGCTGTATCGCCACCGCGCCGACCTGAAGGCCGGCCATGCCGACCCGGCGGCATGCGTCTGGCACGATCAGAAGGCGGCGGCCGAATAGGGTCATGCCCCGAGACCCTCAGCCGCCGCTGACCGTCGCCATCGTCGGAGGCGGGATCGGCGGCCTGACCGCGGCGCTGGCGCTGAACGCCGCCGGCCATGCGGTGACGGTGGTCGAGCGCCGCACCGGCTTCAGCGAGGTCGGCGCCGGCCTCCAGCTCTCACCGAACGCGAGCCGCGTGCTCGCCGATCTCGGGCTCGCGGCGGCGCTCCGGCGCGCCGGCTCCGAGCCGCCGGGCGTGACCGTCCGCGCCCTCGATTCGGGCCGGCGGATCGGGGCGGTGGCGCTGGGCGCCAAGGCCCGCGAGCAGTTCGGCGCGCCGTACTACGTCATCCACCGGGCCGACCTTCAGACCCTGCTCCTCGACGCGGTGCGCTCCCGCCCCGGCATCCGCCTGATGATGGGCCGTGCCGTCATGGGCCTCACCGAGACCGAGGACGCCGTCACCCTAGCCCTCGAAAGCGGCAACGGCACCCGCAACGACAGCCTCTCGGCCGACCTGGTGATCGGGGCGGACGGCCTGCGCTCGCGCATCCGCGGGCACCTCGACCCACGCCCGCTCGCGCCTGCCGGGATGGCGGCGTGGCGGGCGATCGTGCCGCGCGAGGCCGTGCCCGAGGCGCTGGCCGGCGAGGCGACCGGGCTGTGGCTCGGGCGCGGCCGGCATGTGGTCCACTACCCGATCCATGCTGGCCGCGACCTCAACGTCGTGGCGATCGTGCCCGAGCGGCAGGGCGACGAGGATTGGGGCCGGCTCGGGGATCCGGCGGTGCTGCGCGCGCATTTCCGCACCTGCGCGCCGGAGCTGCTCGAGCTGCTGACCGTGCCGGATTCCTGGCTGGTCTGGTCGCTCGCCGACCGCCCGGTGGCGCGGCCGATCGCACGCGGCCGGGTCGCGCTGCTGGGCGATGCCGCCCACCCGGTGCTGCCGTTCCTGGCGCAGGGGGCGGCGCTGGCGATCGAGGACTGCTCGATCCTGACGCGGTGCCTCGCCGAGCATCCGGTCGCGGACGCGCTCGCGGCCTACACCAAGGCGCGCCGGCGCCGCGTCCGCCGGGTGCAGCGCGCCGCCCGCGGCAACGGCCGGACCTACCATGCCGGCGGCCTCACCGCCTTCGTGCGCGACGCGGTGATGCGCCGCCTCGGGCCCGACGGCATGCGCGCGCGCTACGCCTGGCTCTACGGCTGGACGCCGAACGCTTGATCTCGCCGACGCCGGCGGCTACCGCTTCGGCACATCGAGGGGCCGCTTGCCGAAATTGGTAGACGGAAGGCACTTAAAATGCCTCGGGCTTCGCCCGTGTGGGTTCGAGTCCCACAGCGGCCACCACGCCCCGATCCTTGCCCGGCACCGGCCGTCCTGATACGCGAGCGGGATCATCTCCAGGGATTGCGGGGAAGGGTGCGACGCGCACGCTCCGCAGAACCGTACCGCGCAGGGTTCGCCGCGGGCATGGCGCGTGCCTGCCCGTGCGGCCCTGTACCCGTCATCGGGCCGGGCGCGCTCCCGCGCCGGCCCCGCCGAACCTGATAGGATGCCTGCGATGGCCCGCGAATTCATCTACCACATGAAAGGCCTGACCAAGACCTACACCGGCGGGAAGAAGGTGTTGGACAACGTCAACTTGTCCTTCTACCCCGACGCGAAGATCGGCGTGCTGGGCATCAACGGCTCGGGCAAGTCGACCCTGCTGAAGATCATGGCCGGCATCGACACCGAGTGGACCGGTGAGGGCTTCGTCGCCCAGGGCGCCCGCGTCGGCTACCTGCCGCAGGAGCCGCAGCTCGATCCGACGAAGTCGGTCCGCGAGAACGTGATGGAGGGCGTCGCCGAGAAGCAGGCGCTGCTCGACCGCTACAACGAGCTCGCGATGAACTACTCCGACGAGACGGCGGACGAGATGACCCGCCTTCAGGACGAGATCGAATCGAAGAATCTGTGGGAGCTCGAATCCAAGGTCGACCAGGCCATGGAGGCCTTGGGCTGCCCGAGCGACGAGCAGCCGGTCGCCACGCTGTCGGGCGGCGAGCGCCGCCGCGTCGCGCTGTGCCGGCTGCTGCTGTGGGAGCCGGAGCTGCTGCTGCTCGACGAGCCGACCAACCACCTCGACGCCGAGACGGTGAACTGGCTCGAAGGCCACCTGAAGAACTATCCCGGTGCGATCCTGATCGTGACCCACGATCGCTACTTCCTCGACAACGTCACCAGCTGGATCCTCGAGCTCGATCGCAGCAAGGGCATCCCGTACGAGGGCAACTACTCGGCCTGGCTGGTGCAGAAGCAGAAGCGCCTGCAGCAGGAGGGCCGCGAGGACATGGCCCGTCAGCGCTCGATCGCCCGCGAGCAGGAGTGGATCGCCGCCTCGCCGAAGGCGCGCCAGTCCAAGTCGAAGGCGCGCATCACGCGCTACGAGGAGCTGGTCGCCAAGCAGAACAACAAGGTCGATGCCGCGGCCCAGATCGTGATCCCGATCGACGAGCGGCTCGGCAACAACGTCATCGAGTTCGACCACCTCAACAAGGCCTTCGGCGACCGGCTGCTGATCGAGGACCTGTCGTTCAAGCTGCCGCCGGGCGGCATCGTCGGCGTCATCGGCCCGAACGGCGCCGGCAAGACGACGCTGTTCAAGATGATCACCGGCCAGGAGAAGCCCGACGGCGGCGCGATCTCGGTCGGCGAGACCGTGCATCTCGGCTACGTCGACCAGTCGCGCGACGCGCTCGATCCCAACGCCACGGTCTGGCAGGAGGTCTCGGGCGGCAACGACATCATCTATTTCAACAAGCGCGAGATCAATTCGCGGGCCTACTGCGCGGCCTTCGCCTTCAAGGGCGGCGACCAGCAGAAGAAGGTCGGCACGCTGTCGGGCGGCGAGCGCAACCGCGTGCACCTCGCGCGCACGCTGAAGGGTGGCGCCAACGTGCTCCTCCTCGACGAGCCGACCAACGATCTCGACATGGAGACGCTGCGGGCGCTCGAGGACGCGCTGGAGGATTATGCCGGCTGCGCCGTGATCATCAGCCACGATCGCTGGTTCCTGAACCGGATCGCGACCCACATCCTCGCCTTCGAGGGCGACAGCCACGTCGAGTGGTTCGAGGGCAACTTCTCCGACTACGAGGCCGACAAGATGCGCCGCCTCGGTGCCGACTCGCTGATGCCGAAGAAGATCAAGTACAAGAAGTTCTCGCGCTGAGGCCGGTTTCCCTCCCCCTTGTGCGGAGAAGGGTGGCCCGCGAAGCGGGTCGGGTGAGGGGGCAACGCTTCCGGAGAGGCCGATCCCCTCTCCCGACCCTCGCTGACGCGAGGCCCACCCTCCCCCGCAGAGGGGGAGGGGATCATGCGGCGGACGATCAGTGAAATCCTAGAAGTACGACTTCAGCGTTCCGCGACGGCGCACGTCGAGCGTCGCGCAGTGGAACGAGCCGCCGAACGGGCCGTAGCTCAGGAACGGCGCCGGGATCGGATCGAAGCCCCAATCCTTGAGCGCCTTGATCAGCGTCGGCTGGCTCTGGTCGACGACGATCTTCTTCTCGTCGATGGCGAGCACGTTGATCGAGGTCCAGGGCGAGCACATCGAGATCTTGCTCATGAAGCCCTCGACCGGGTCGGGACGTGGGGCGACCAGCACGTCCCACTTCTTCAGCACCGCCGGCAGCTTCTCGACGTCGATGTAGTCCGGGTTGACCAGCACCTTGCCGGGCGCGAGCGGCATGAACGACGAATCGATGTGCATCGGCTGCGGGCAGCGGCTCTCGATCTCGTGGACGCGGAAGCCGGACCCGAGGTGGCGCCGCAGCCACTCGATGCCCATCAGGTTGGTGACGTTCGAGCGGGTGACGAAGATGTCGCGGCCGCAGCGGACGAAGTCGGCGGCGTCGAAGACCGGCTCGAACTCGTTGACCGTGAACTGCATCGGCTCGCCGGCCTTCAGGTTCGGCACGCGATAATCGTAGTTGTAGAGCTCGTCCGTCAGCTGCGGCCGCGGTGCCGAGGTCCAGCGCGCGCCGTTGCGGAAATACTCCTTGAACAGCGAGCGGTAGGCGTCGCCCTCGAAGTAGCGCGAGCGCCAGCACATCGGGCTCTCGATGATCTCGTCGCCGATCACCAGGTACGGGTCGCGCGGGCAGGCGACGCAGAAGCCGCGGGACGACCAGCGCGGGGCGCGGTACTTCTTCGAGAAGTCGATGCTGTCCGGGCGGCGGATCTTCACGCCCTCGCCGGCGAGGATGCCGATGAAGTTGTCGAGCTCCTTCTGCGCGAGCTTCTTCATGAAGGCCGGATACCGGAAGCCCGAGGCGAAGCGGTAGAACGGCTGCGCCGCGCGCGGCAGGTTGAAGATCACGGTCAGGTGGTGCGTCGGGATCGTGGCGCCGTCGAGCGAGCCGACGATCACCTCCTCCAGCGGGTCCCACTCGTTCCAGGCCATCACCGGCGAGTGCGGCGCCGGCACGCCCGGGTCGCCGCGGACGAAGCCGTCGGTACGGGCGTCGTCGAGCACGGCCTCTCCGGCCGAGTGGGAAGCGTCGCGGTCCATGGTGATCCCTTCGTGATACGCTGCGCGGGCGGTCTGCTCGGGGCGAAACCCCTGGTGCCGCTTTGGTCCGCACTGTGTCTATCGGGTGATAGACATTGCCGATCGTTGCTGCAACTTGAGCCTTACTCCTCGTCCGCAGCGGTCTTTTTCGGTCGAAATCGCGGCGAGAATCCAGCATCAAGCCACCCCCGAGCTTGAAAGAGGATCATGAAGCGTCTGACGACCCTGGCCTTGATCGCCGGCCTCTGCACGGTCGTCGGCCTGTTCCTGTCTTCCGGTCTCGAGGATGTGGCGGCGGCGGTGGTGAGTGCCGGCTGGGGCGCGCTGGCGGTGGTCGCCGCGCGCGCGGTCGCCGTCGCCTGGGCCGGCCTCGGCTGGTTCGTGATCTTCCCCGTCGCCGGCCGCCCGAGCCTGGCCGCCTGCATCAACCTGCGCTTCGTGCGCGAGGGCATCAATACGCTGCTGCCGGTCGCGACGGTGGGCGGCGACTTCATCGGCGCGCGCCTTCTGGCCAAGCGCGGCATCGCCGGGGGCCTGGCCGGCGCCAGCATGTTCGTCGACATGATGACGCAGGCGCTGACCCAGCTGCTTTTCACCGTCGCCGGCCTCGGGCTCCTGATCTGGCTCGCGGGCGACGGGCCGATCGTGCGCACCGTCGCCGGCGGCCTCGCCATCGCCGCCCCCGCCATCGGCGCGTTCTACCTGATCCAGCGCCGTGCCGGGCACCGCCTGATCCAGGGGATCGTCGACCGCTTCGCCTCGGGCCGCGAATGGCAGGCGCTCGGCGCCGTCGACGTGCTCTACGACAACCTGCGACGCCTCTACGGTGCGCCCCTGCGCATCGTCTCGGGCATCGGCGTGCACCTCGTCGGCTGGGTCATCGGCTCGCTCGAGGTCTACGTCTGCCTGCACTTCATGGGCTATCCGGTGAGCTTCGCAGAGGCGATCGTGATCGAGAGCCTGGCCCAGGCCGTGCGCGGCGCCGCCTTCGCGGTCCCCGGCGCGCTCGGCGCGCAGGAGGGCGGGCTGATCGCGCTCTGCGCCCTGTTCGGCATCCCGGCCGAGGCGGCGCTCGCCCTGTCCCTGGTCAAGCGTCTGGCCGACCTCCTCGTCGGCGTTCCCGGCCTGTGGCTCTGGCACACGCAGGAGGGCCGCCTGCGCCGCGAGGCGAGCGAGCCCGAGGCCTCCGCGCAGGAGGAGGGCCGGACCACCTTTCGCCGAGTCGGGGCCGTCCCCGCACCCGCGACGCTCGGACCGTTCTACAGCTATGCGCCCCCCCGCGGGCAGAGCGCCCACATCGAGGACACCGCGGTGCCGGAGTTGAAGAAGTGCGCCTGATGCGCCGGTTGATCCTCGCGCTGGCGCTCGTCGCCGGCACCGTTCCGGCCTTCGCCGCCGACGACCCGGCGGTCGCGGTGGTCGACGGGCTCTACGCCCGCTTCGACGCCGCCGTGAAGAACGGGGCCGGCACCCTCAAGGACCGCATCGACGCGGTCGGCCCGACCCTGGAGCGGTCCTTCGACTACCCGGCGATGGTCCGCCTGGCGATCGGCGCCAAGTGGGCGGAGTTCTCGCCCGAGCAGCAGGGCGCGATCACCGAAGCGTTCCGCCGCAACTTCGTCGTGACCTACGCCAACCGCCTCGCACGGGCGGCGGGCGCGAAGTTCGAGGTGACGCGCAAGAGCGAGGCGAGCGGAACGAACCAGCGCGTCCTCACCCACGTCACCACCCCGGACGGGGACGATTCGCAGATCGACTTCGTCGTGAATTCCGACAACCGCATCCAGGACGTCCTGCTCAACGGCAACGTCAGCGAGGTCGCGGGTCAGCGGGCGAGCCTCGGCCAGCCGCTCAAGGCCGGCGGCGCCGACGCGGTGCTGAAATTCCTGCGCGAACGCACCGACGGCATGCTGAACGCCAAACCGGCGCCTTGAACGGCCTGCACAGAGCTTTCGTGCCGCACGCCGCGGCCCATCGATCCCACGCACCTTGCGACCGAGCGACGTTCCCATGGACCTGACCTGGCTCTCGCCGATCCTTCTGGTCCCCGCGCTCGCGGGTTGCCTGTACGCGCTCACCGCGGCGTTCCTCGCCGGGCGGTGCTCCGCGAAGGTGGCGCCCGCCTTCGCCGACGATGCGGCGCGGCCCTCGGTGACGGTGCTGAAGCCCCTCTGCGGCCTCGAGCCGAACCTGTTCGAGAACCTGCGGACCTTCTGCGCCCAGGACTATGCCGGCCCGGTGCAGATCGTGTTCGGCGTGCAGAGCGCCGGCGACCCGGCGATCGGCGTCGTGCGGCGCATCGAGGCGGCCTTCCCGCAGCTCAGCATCGACCTCGTCGTCGACGCACGCCAGCACGGCTCGAACCGCAAGGTCTCGAACCTGATCAACATGTCGGAGGTGATTCGGCACGAGGTGGTGGTGCTCGCCGACAGCGACATGGTGGTGCGCCCCGACTATCTCGAGCGCGTCGTGGCCGAGCTGTCCGCCCCCGGCGTGACCGGGGTGACCTGCCTGTACCACGGCGTTCCCGGCGACCGGGGCGTGTTCGCGCAGCTCTCGGCGCTCGCCATCGACGTGCAGTTCCTGCCCAACGTCGTGATGGGCACGGCGCTCGGCCTCGCCAAGCCGTGCTTCGGCTCGACCATCGCCTTCACCGCCGCGTCGCTGGCGAAGATCGGCGGGTTCGCCACCTTCAAGGACGACCTCGCCGACGACTATGCCATCGGCGAGGCGCTGCGCGGGCTCGGCGGCCGGGTCGCGATCCCGAACTTCACCATCGGGCATACCTGCGTCGACACCGCGATCGCGGGCCTCTGGAGCCACGAGCTGCGCTGGAACCGCACCATCCGCAACGTCGACCCGGCCGGCTATGCCGGCTCGATCGTCACCCACGCCTTCCCGATCGCGCTGATCGCCGCGCTGATGCCGGAGGCCGGCGCGACCGCGCTCGGCGTCGCGGCCTTGGCGCTCGCCTGCCGCATCATCCTGTCGATGCGGCTGGAGCGTGCCTTCGGGATCGGCCCCCACCCGTACTGGCTGTTGCCGATCCGCGACATCCTCTCGTTCGCGAACTTCTCATGGAGCTTCGTATCGGGGGCGGTGACATGGAAAGGTCACGATTATCGCGTCGTTGCGGATGGAACGCTTATTCCGGAGGGCAATCTCGGCCAGGATGCTGAGTCGCCCACCGTCTGACCTTGCCGTCCCGTCGTTTAAACTTGCCATCCTCGATCCGTCATCCTTTCGATCCGATCGCCCTGCTCTGAGGCCTTGAACCCCATGCGCACGCTCTTCCTTCAGGCTCCCACCTTCGACGGCTTCGATGGCGGCGCCGGGTCCCGCTACCAGGCCAAGCGCGAGATCAAGTCGTTCTGGTACCCGACCTGGCTCGCCCAGCCGGCCGCCCTGGTGCCGAACTCGAAGCTGATCGACGCGCCGCCGCACAACATCAAGCTGGCCGAGATCGTGGCCCAGGCCAACGACTTCGACATGGTGGTGCTCCACACCTCGGTGCCGTCGTTCAAGTCGGACGTGAAGACCGTCGAGGCGCTCAAGGCCGCCAACCCCAAGCTGATCGCCGGCCTGATCGGCGCGAAGGTCGCGGTGGACGCCGCCGGCGCGATGGCCCAGGCGCCGTGCATCGACTTCTGCGCCCGCAACGAGTTCGACTTCACCGTCAAGGAAGTCGCCGACGGCACGCCGATGTCGGAGATCAAGGGTCTGTCCTATCGCAACGCCGACGGCGTCGTGGTCCACAACGAGGACCGCGAGATCATGACCGACATGGATCAGCTTCCCTTCGTCACGAGCGTGTACAAGCGCGATCTCGAGATGGAGAAGTACTTCATCGGGTACCTCAAGCACCCCTACATCTCGTTCTATTCCGGCCGCGGCTGCAAGAGCCGCTGCACGTTCTGCCTGTGGCCGCAGACGGTGGGCGGGCATACCTACCGCACCCGCTCGGTCGCGCACGTGATCGAGGAGATCAAGTACTGCCTGAAGGAGTTCCCGCAGACGAAGGAGTTCTTCTTCGACGACGACACCTTCACCGACAACCTGCCCCGCGCCGAGGAGATCGCGCGCGAGCTGGGCAAGCTCGGCGTCACCTGGTCGTGCAACGCCAAGGCGAACGTTCCGCGCGAGACCCTCGAGGTGCTGAAGGCCAACGGCCTGCGCCTGCTGCTGGTCGGCTACGAGTCCGGCAACCAGAAGATCCTGAACAACATCAAGAAGGGCATGCGCGTCGAGGTCGCCGAGAAGTTCACCAAGGATTGCCACGACCTCGGCATCGCGATCCACGGCACCTTCATCGTCGGCCTGCCGGGTGAGACCCGCGAGACGATCCAGGAGACGATCGCCTTCGCCAAGCGCATCAACCCGCACACCATCCAGGCCTCGCTGGCGGCGCCGTACCCCGGCACCTTCCTCTACAAGCAGGCGGTGGAGAACGGCTGGCTCGACGTCGAGAACGCCGAGCTCGTGGATGAGAACGGCGTGCAGATCGCGCCGCTGCACTACCCGCACCTGTCGCACGCCGAGATCTTCGCGGCGGTGGAAGAGTTCTACCGGAAGTTCTACTTCCGCGCTCCGAAGATCGCCTCGATCGTCTCCGAGATGGTGCGCTCGCCCGACATGATGAAGCGCCGCCTGCGCGAGGGCGTGGAGTTCTACCGCTTCCTCAAGGAGCGTCAGGGCACCGCCAAGGCCGCCTGACAAGGGCGCCTGAGCCCCATCGCATGACCGATCCAGACGGCTGGGCCCCAAAGCCCGGCCGTCTTCGTTCAGGGGTCCGGGCCCGAGGCCCCCGGCAAACAGCCGCGCCCCCGTACACCGGAGTGCCTCGTGAAGCGTCTCGTCGTCACCGCCGACGATTTCGGCCTGAGCCCGGAAGTCAACGAGGCGGTCGAGCAGGCCCATCGCGACGGCATCCTCACGGCGGCGAGCCTGATGGTCTCGGCCCCCGCCGCCGCGGACGCGGTCGCCCGCGCCAAGCGGATGCCGTCGCTGCGCGTGGGATTGCACCTGGTTCTCGTCGAGGCGTGGCCGACGCTGCCGGCCGCCACCTTGCCGGATCTCACCGATGACGCCGGCCTGATGCGTCGCGACATGGAACGCCTCGGCCTCGACCTTGCGCTGAAGCCGGCGGCCCGCCGCCAGCTCGCCGCCGAGATCACCGCGCAGTTCGAGGCCTACCGCATCACCGGCCTGCCACTCGATCACGTGAACGCGCACAAGCACTTCCACGTGCATCCGTTGATCGCCGGCGCGGTACTGTCGATCGGGCCGCGTTACGGGATGCGCTCGATCCGCGTGCCGCGCGAGCCGCGGGCGGTGCTGAAGCGCGCCGAGCCCGGTGCGACCCCGCGGGTGGCCCTCGATACGGCACCCTGGGCGGCCCTGCTCGCCGTCCGGGCCCGGATGATGGGGCTGACCATTCCCGATCGAACCCTGGGTCTGGCCTGGTCCGGAGCGATGACGCCCGCCCGCGTGGCCGGCCTGCTCGCGCACCTGCCCGACGGCCTGACCGAGCTCTACACCCATCCGGCCACCGCCCGCGGCTTCCTCGGCGAGGCGCCGGGCTACGCCTACGCCGCGGAGCGGGACGCGCTCGTCGCGCGGGCCTCCGTGGATGCGGTCGCGCGGTCGGGGATCGTCTGCGGCGGGTTTTCGGATTTCGCACCGAATAGACGATGACGACGTCATCACGGAGCCCGCAGGAGCTTTCGCCTCAAACGCTTCAGAAACGAAACCGTCAAACGACTGTATATTGTTGTAGATAGCTCATCAGGACTTGCGTTTCGGAAGTATGTCCGATTGATGACCAAAATTTCATGCAACGTGGGCTTCGGCGCCCGCGTTCCGACAGCAGCCCCAGGGCACAAGACGATCGTCGCAACAGACCCTCGCCGCCGCATGGGACGGATTGGAGATGTCGTCATGACCCGCTACACCCTCCTCGCCACCGTCTTCACCGCCTCCGTCGCCCTTGGGGGCGCCGCCTACGCCGCCGACCAAGCCGCGACGACCGCCGCCTCCCACGAAACCGCGATCCAGAAGGACGTCGGCAAGCTGTCGGCCGATGGGGCGAAGGGCTTCCGCGACCTGCACCTCGCCCGGATCGCGATCTTCGATGCCGACCCGGCCCAGGCCAAGACGCTGGTCCACGATGCGCAGGCGGTCCTCGCAAAGGCGAAGACCGACGAGAGCGTGTTCACCAAGGCGGAGGCCGATCTCAAGCCGCCCGCCGCCGCCAAGGCGATGCCGGCCAAGGGCACCGGCGTCGGCGACATGAAGCAGCCCGTCGCGTGGCTGCCGGTCGACGGGCAGTTGCTGCTCGACGAGGATTTCGTCGCCACGCCGCAGAAGGCGGCAGCTGTGGCCGATGCCAACAAGAATCTCGAGAAGGGCGACCGCAAGGGCGCGGCCGAGAAGCTGAAGCTGGCCGGCGTGAACGTGAACTTCACCATGGCCGTCGTGCCGCTGGCCAAGACGACGGCGGATGTCGACCAGGCTGCGGCGCTGCTGGACCAGGGCAAGTACTACGAGGCGAATGCCGCGCTGAAGCAGGCCGAGGACGGCGTCCGCTTCGACGTCATCGATGCGACGAGCCTGCCGCAGGCCTCCAAGGCCGCGGGAGCATCCGCCAAGGCGAACGTGACCGAGCCGACCGGGACCGGCACCGCGAAGCCCGCGCACTGATCGCAGCCCGCACGCCGACCGAGGTCGCTCGCGGATAAAAGCCTGCCCACCAAACGAGAACGGCGCCGTCCCCGTGGGACGACGCCGTGCGTTTGAGCAGAAAGGCCTGCCGTCCTTCACTTCACGGCGGCGGGCTCCGGGCGGACGGCCTGGCCGGTGCCGGGCAACCGGCCGGCTTCTTCCCCCTCGGGGCGATCGGCATCGGGCTTCGCCGGCGGCGGACCGAGGAAGGCCGGCACCACGAAAAAGGCGGCGATGAGCGTGAAGAACAGCGACAGCGCCAGCAGCTTGCCCATGCTCGCCGTGCCGGGATGGCTCGACAGCACCAGCGAGCCGAAGGCGGTGCCCGTGGTCAGCGCGGAAAAGAAGATCGCCCGCGTCAGGCTGGAGGCCAGCATGTCGGTGACGCCGGCCCGCCAAGCGATCACGTAGTAGATGTGGAACGCCACGCCGACCGCAAGCATCAGCGGCAGGGCGATGATGTTGGCGAAGTTCAGCGGCATGCCGACGATGTGCAGCGCCATCAGCGTCCACAAGGTGGCGAGCACCAGCGGCCCGAGCGTCATCGCCACGTCCCAAGGCTTCCGCAGCGCCACCGAGAGGATGATGAAGATCAGCACCAGGGCGGTCACCGCCGCCTGCACGAAGGCGCCGAGGATGGTGTAGCTCGACGAGGTCGTCGCGATCGGCGCGCCGGTGGCGTGCGGCGCGACGCTCTGGATCTCGGATGCGAACTGCCGCAGCACCTCGTCGTCGTTGGAATTGCCCTTCGGATGCACCTCGATGCGGGCGCGGCCGTCGGCGGCGACCCATTCGGCCTTCAGCTGCGGCGGCAGGTTGGCGAGGGTGATCTTCTCGGGATGCAGCACCGTCCGCAGCCGCGAGAGCAGCGGGCCGAGATCGGTGGTGAGGGCGACCGAGGCGGCCTCGCGCGTCGCCGGCTTGGCGGCCGCCAGCTTGTCGAGCGTGCCGGAGAGACGGCCGGCGGTCTTGTTGCCGGGCGCATTGCCGCCGGCGATGCCGGTCAGGGCGGCCGCGGTGTCCTTCAAGGCCTTGACGTTGTCGGCATCGGTCGGCGGCGGCGGCTTGCGCGTCGGGTTGAGGATCGGATCGAGCAGCTCGGCCGTCTCGGCGACGGTGGCGAGCTTCTTGTCCTGGTCGCGCGGCACGAAGGTGTCGATGCTCATGATGTCGGCGGCCAGCGGCAGCGCGGCGAGCTTCTTCGTGACCTCGGGCACGGCGTCGACGCTCGGAGCCAGCACGTCGGCGACGTTCGGGCTCGTGGCGGGATCCTTGATCAGGTCGAGATAGGTCGCGATCGATTCCACGTGCGGGCTGCGCAGGTGCATCGGGTTCGAATCGAAGGGCAGCTTCCACAGCAGCGGGGCGCCGGCCAGCGTGACGAGGCCGACGGCGATCAGCACCGGCTTGCGATTGCGGATGATCCACGGATCGACGCCTGCGAGCCACGTGGTCTCGACGGCGGCCTTCTCGCCCTTCGGCCGGAACACGGCGATCAGCGCCGGCAGGAGGGTGATCGCGAACAGGTAGGCGACGACCATGCCGACGCCGGCGATCAGGCCGAGCTCGGAGACGCCACGGAACGCGGTCGGCAGGAAGGCGAAGAAGCCGGCGATCAGCGACACCGCCGCCAGGGTCAGCGACCAGCCGACCCCGCGCGCGGCGGCGCGGATCGCGTCCTCGAGCGTCGGCTGCTCGTAGCGGTCGGCGCGGTAGCGCACCGAGAACTGAATGCCGAAATCGATGCCAAGGCCGACGAACAGGGCCGCGAAGGCCACCGAGATCGGGTTGAGCTCGCCCACCATCAGCAGCCCGAGCGCCGCCGTGACGATCAGGCCGGAGAAGGTGGTGATCAGAACCGATACCACCAGCGGCGCCGAGCGCAGGGCGAGCCAGAGGAACAGGACGATGGCGCCGACGGTGACGAGGTTGTTCAGCAGCGCGTCGTCGGACAGCGTCGCGAACTCGTCGTCGGCGACCGCGACCGGGCCGGTGAGACGCATCTCGAGCCCGTGCTCGGGATCGATGTTCAGCTCCTTGGCGACGTTCCGGATCAGCTTCGTCGCGGTGTAGCCCGGCTGCAGCGCGTTGAAATCGAGCACCGGCTGGATCAGCACGAACTTGCGCAGGTCGGTGGTCTTGCTCTCGCCGCCCGACAGCAGGAGCTGCCAGGACATCCGCGCCGGCTTGCCGTCGAGCACCGTCTGCAACGTCCGGTCGATCTCGCCCATCGGCTTGTCGAGATCCTCGATCTTGGCGTCGCTGCTCTTGATGCCGCGGGCGCCGAGCGCCAGCACCCGCATCACGCCGCGCAGGCTCGGATCGGAGGCGAGCGGCCCGAGCAGGCCCTGCTGCTGCACCAGCTGCTCGGTGGTCTTCTCCAGTTCCGCCTGCGGCAGCAGCAGCAGGCCGTTCTTCTCGAAGAAGGGGCCGCCGTCGGGCCGGTAGACCGTCTCGATCAGGTTCTTGTGGACGGCGATCGCCTTGGCGAAGGCGCTCGCGGCCTCTTCCGCCTGCTCCGGCGTCTTGCCGTCGATCACCGCGACGACCGTGTTCGTGCGCTGCGGGAACGCCTTCTCGTAGTTGATCTCGTCCTGGCGCCAGGGCTCCTTCGGATCGATCAGCCGCTCGACATCGGTGTTGATGCGGAACAGATGCGCCGCGATGCCGGTGCTGGCGGCGGTGACCAGGGCCACCAGGGCGATCACGACCCAGCGATGTCGGACGGAAAACGCGACGAGACGTTCGATCACGAGTACCCTACCTGCCTGGAGCGGCTGCCCTTCGAGGCCGCACGACTCTCACATCTTGTATGCTGCCGGGACGGGTCCCGCGGGATCCGTCGACGGCGCGAAACCTTCGCCACATCCACCCGGTCGCATCGAGGCAGGATCGGACCTGATCGAGACGCGGTCGTCTCACGATGCCGTGTGGCCGAAGACGCGGCGCCGACCCGGTGAGCGCACCGGACGACGCGGGATGAGGACGCATCCGAGGCACGATCGTTGCGCCAAGGCCGCAGCGCTCAGTAATCTTGCAGCCCTGCGATTGCAACGCAGCGACCTCCGACGCGGGTGGCTCTCCCCATCGATGTGTGGCGCCGGCGCCGTTTCGCACCGCAATATCACGGGATGCGCCGTTTCGCGGGACTGCCGTCGCATTGCCGACGCATTGGCAGGATGGGGTCCCCCCGAAGCAGGACACGTTCGCAGGAACGGCCCTCGGGCTGTGGCGCGGTTGCGTCAGCCCCGCAAACACGCACGCGAAACGGCCCAGGACCGGCCCGTTCAGATCGGTTCCAGGCTAGAGCGCTGGAATTCGAATTTTTTTCACGTTAAGCAGCCCCTTGGTTCGGGGCTACGCAAACAGGAGCCGTATCTTGGGAATCCCCCTCCGGTATGTCGCGACGATCGGCAGCTACATCATCAAGCAGCATCTCACCGGCCGGAAGCGCTATCCGCTCGTGATGATGATGGAGCCCCTGTTCCGCTGCAATCTCGCCTGCGCCGGCTGCGGCAAGATCGATTACCCCGACGAGATCCTGAACAAGCGCCTGCCCGTGGCGGACGCGCTGGAATCCGTGCGCGAGTGCGGCGCCCCGATGGTGGTGATCGCCGGCGGCGAGCCGCTGCTGCACAAGGACCTGCCGCAGATCGTCGAGGGCATCATCGCGCAGAAGAAGTTCGCGATCGTGTGCACGAACGCGCTGCTGCTCGAGAAGAAGATCAAGGAGTACAAGCCGAGCCCGTACTTCACCTGGTCGATCCATCTCGACGGCGACAAGGAGATGCATGACGGCTCGGTCTGCCAGCGCGGCGTCTACGACAAGGCTGTGGCGGCGATCGCCAAGGCGAAGGAGATGGGCTTCCGCGTCACCATCAACTGCACCTTCTTTAACAACTCGTCCTCGGACAAGATCGCCGACTTCTTCGACAGCGTGACCAAGATGGGCATCGACGGCATCACCGTCTCGCCCGGCTACGCCTACGAGCGCGCGCCCGACCAGCAGCACTTCCTGAACCGCAAGGCGACGAAGGACCTGTTCCGTGGCGTGTTCCGCGCCGGCAAGGAGAAGGGCCGCCAGAAGTGGGCGTTCCAGCAGTCGGGCCTGTTCCTCGACTTCCTCGCCGGCAACCAGACCTACCATTGCACGCCCTGGGGCAACCCCACCCGCACCGTGTTCGGCTGGCAGAAGCCCTGCTACCTGCTCGGCGAGGGCTACGCGGCCACGTTCAAGGAGCTGATGGAGGAGACCGACTGGGATTCCTATGGCACCGGCAACTACGAGAAGTGCGCCGACTGCATGGTCCACTCGGGCTACGAGGCCTCCTCGGTGGTCGATTCGGTGCGCAAGCCCTGGAAGCCGCTGATCCACGCCATCCGCGGGATCAAGACCGAGGGCGAGATGGCCCCCGAGGTCAGCCTCGAGAACCAGCGCCCGGCCGAGTTCGTGTTCTCGCGCAACGTCGCCCAGAAGCTTTCCGAGATCAAAGCCTCCGGCGTCGACACCAAGCGCGAAGCCCGCAACCGCACCGCGGCCTGACGGCTCGGCCACGCGCATTCGAGGAGGCCCGCCCGGGAAACCGTGCGGGCCTCCTTCGTTTCGGACGAGGCTCGGTAGCGCGTCGTGCCTTTCGCGACACAGTGCCTGCAGCCGACCCAACGCAGGACAAATATCCTTCCTGCCGTCACCGGGCCGTCATGCCCGATCCCTAGCTGCGGCTCAGCTCGAGTGGCTGGGGGATCCCGCGATGGTGACACGGTACGGCGCGGCGCGAGCCGTGGGCTCATTCGGCGTGCTCGCGTTCCTGACGGGCGCGGCCTCGGCCCAGGCGATCCGCACGCCGAACCTGACGACGGCCGACGGCCCGGCGGCGGTGACGGTCGGCGATGCGACCTTCGTGAACCAGGGTCTCCAGGGCGTCGGCCGGCTGCCGGCCACCACCCGCGACTTCCTCGGCGACACGCTGGGCTCGTTCTCCGCGCTCGCGATCGACCTCGCCAGCTGGCGGCGCTTGGGGGCCACCTACAGCGGCACGCTCTACACGCTGCCCGATCGGGGCTACAACGATCCGAGCGGCGGGCTGTTCTCCGATTACGCCGGCCGGCTGAACCGCTTCAATCTCAGCTTCACGCCCGATCCCGGCGCGGGCCTGCCGCAATCGATCGCCTCCCAGCGGCAGATCGCGATCGTGCCGAACGGCGGCATCGTGCTCACCGACGCCAACGGCCGGCGCTTCAGCGGTCTCGATCCGGCATCCGGCACCACGACCCAGCTCGGCGCGGTGCTGCCTTCGGCGGCGAGCGGGCCGAGCGCAGGCCGGATCAGCCTCGATGCGGAAGGTCTCGCGCGGCGACTCGACGGCTCCTTCTACGTCAGCGACGAGTACGGGCCGAACATCTATTACTTCAGCGCCGGCGGGCAGCTTCAGGGCGTGCTCGGCGTGCCCGACGCGATCCGGCCGCGCACGACCGGGGCGCTCGACTTCAACTCGATCAACCCGCCCGACACCGGCCGACGCAACAACCAGGGCTTCGAGGCGCTGTCGCTGGCCCCCGACGGCCGCAGCCTTGTCACCATCCTGCAGAGCGCCACGCTCCAGGATTCCGGCCCGAATCAGCAGCAGCGCAACAACACCCGCATCCTGATCTACGACCTCGCCGGCAGCGCGGTACCGGCCGCGCCCGCGCGCGAATACGTGCTGCAGCTGCCGACCTACCGCGACACCGGCAACGGCGGCGCGCCGAACCGGACGGCGGCACAGAGCGACATGCTGGCCCTCAACGACACCCAGTTCCTCGTGCTCTCGCGCGATCCGAACGGGCTCGGCACCGGCAACACCACGCCGATCGTCTACAAGAGCGTCCTGCTGGTCGACATCGCGCGGGCCACAAACATCGCCGGCACCCCCTACGACGGGGCCACCCCGATCTCGCCGGGGGGCACCCTGCGGCCCGGGGTCCAGCCGGCGCAGACGACCGAGATCGTCAACCTGCTGAACCCGGTCCAGCTCGGGCGCTTCGGCATGAACCTCAACACCAACCCGGCGACCCAGACCACGCTCTCGGAGAAGTTCGAGGCCCTCGGTCTCGTGCCGGTGCTGAGCGAGCGGGCGCCGAACGACTATTTCCTGCTCGTCGGCAACGACAATGACTTCCTCACCCGGCAGGGCAGCATCAACGGTCAGGGCTACGATGCCGGCATCAACAACGATTCGGTGCTGCTCGCCTATCGCTTGACGCTGCCCACCTACGTCGATCCGCTCTCCCTCGCGGTGATGAAGCAGACGGCGCCCGTGGTGCTTCAGGGGCTCGGCGGCGCGACCCTCGGCTTCGCCGCGTCGGCGACACGGGGCGTGCAGGACCACCTCGCCGCCCTGCGCCGCGGCCAGGGCCTCGCCGGGCCCTGGAGCCAGTCCGGCGGCTTGTGGATCGGCGGCGATGTCGTGTTCGCCGACCAGCCGCGCAACGGCGGCCTCGCCCTCGACCGCACCATCGCGCAGGGCAGCGCCGGACTCGATCTTCCGCTGCCCGGAGCTTGGCGCGCGGGCGTCGCCGTCGGCGGCGGCGGCGGGTCGCTCAGCCGCGCCGGCGGCTTCCGGCAGGACCAGAGCGCCTTCACGGTCTCGGCCTATGCCGGCTACTACGGTACGGACTTCTACGCCCAGGGCATCGTCGGCGGCGCGCCGGAGGTCAGCCTCGACGGGATCCGCCGACCTGCGGCCTACGGGCTCACCGCGTCCGGGCGCAGCTCGGGCAGCGCCTTCGCGATCGACGGCGAGGCGGGCGTGCCGATCCGAGCCGGCGACCTCGGGCTGACGGCGTTCGCAGGCATCACCCACCTGTCCGGCACCGTCGACGGCTTCACGGAGCAGGAGCGGCAGGCAACAACATCGCGTATCGCGACCTCACCCTGGTTCAAACCACGGTGCGCTTCGGCGGCGAGCTGGCCTATTACGGGCTCGCCGGACTGATACCGTCGGTGCGCTTGGCGTACAACCTCGCCACGGGTCCGCAAGGCAGCAGCGGCACCGTGCGTCTCGCCAGCGTCCAGAACGGTCTCGCCACCGCCGCCGTGGCCGTGCCGTTCCTGCGCGACGACTTCGTCAGCGCCGGCGCCGGCCTGCAGGGCAGCCTCACCGACGACCTGGGCTGGCGGGTCGACTATCAGGCGGCCATCGGCACCCGCACGGGCGTCGCCCACGGCGTCACCGCGGGACTTCGCTATCAGTGGTAGCAGGCGAGCTAGAGGATCGCGGAAGCCGCACGCTCAGGCGCCGCGGCGATCCTCGTGCGGCGGCACCCCGAGGCTCGGGCCGAGGAGCGTGCGGCAGCGGCTGAGCGCCCCGAAGGCGGCGTTCGAATCGCGCGCGAGGCGGACAAGATCGCCAATCCGGGCCGATCCTCGTGCGACAGCCGAGAGGACGGCGAGGATGTCGGGCTCGCCATTCGGCTTGAGGGCCTGCGCGGCGAAGGCGGGCAAGGCCCGGTGCGCCGGATCGCAGACTACCCGGATCGCCGCGAACGGCAGACCGTGCCGCTCCGCGAAGGCGGCGGCGATGTGCGATTCCATGTCGACGGCGAGCGCCCGGGTGAGCGCCCGCAGCTCGGCCTTGCCCGCGACGCTCATCACCGCAGCATCGACGCCGGCGAGGTCGCCGGAGCGAACCGTGTCGCCGGGCAGACCGAGGCGCGCGAGCAGGGTGGCAGCGACGACCGGATCGGCCTCGTAGCGCCGGTCCGCCGCGACGATTCCCGCGGCGACCACCACGTCGCCCGGAACGAGGTCCGGATCGAGACCGCCCGCGATGCCGATACTGACGATCGCGCGGCAGCCGGGCGGGTCCCGCGACGCCAGCAGGGCGGCGAGACGGGCGGGATTTCCGCCGGCACCCACTGCCTCGACGCCGGGGCCCGAGGCGAGCCGGCGTTCCTTGGCGAGGCCCGTGACGGCGAGCACCGGAAGGCTCGACGCGGAGTCGGGCGCATGGAGACCGACCGCGCGGGCAGGGGACGCCGGCTCCACGCGAATCATGGGTCGACGATCGTGAAGGGTGGCATCCGCGAAGCGATCACCGGCGGTCCGTCCTACAAATCACCCCGACCGCTCGCCGAGCCCGGGGGGGCGCAGGCGGTCCTTCCCGCCCGTGCCCGCTCCGCTCGGATCGCGCAAAGTCGGCCGATCACATCCCGAACGCCACCCGGCGGCTGTTGCCGCGCTTGAGGTTGCGGTAGCGCGCCATCGCCCAGAGCGGGAAGAACTTCGGATAGCCATGGTAGCGCAGGTAGAACACCCGCGGGAAACCGGTCGCGGTGTAGCGCTCCTCGTTCCAGAAGCCGTCGGTTCCTTGCGTGCGCGCCAGGAAGTTGATGCCACGGGTCACGGCTGGGTCGTCGCATTCCCCGGCGGCCATCAGGGCGAGCAGCGCCCAGGCGGTCTGCGATGCGGTGGAGGAGCCGGCCTCGAACGCCGGATCGATCTTGTAGCTCGACGCGTCCTCGCCCCAGCCGCCATCCGGGTTCTGGATGCGGATCAGCCATTCCACGGCGCGCCGGATCTCGGGCGAGGCGGGATCGACCCCGGCCGCGTTCAGCGCGCACAGCACCGACCACGTGCCGTAGATGAAGTTCATGCCCCAGCGGCCGTACCAGCTGCCGTCCTGCTCCTGGTCGTTGAGCAGGTAGGTCACGCCGCGATCGAGGGCCTTCGACGATTCGCGGGTCTCGCCCAGCTGCGACAGCATCGAGACGACGCGGGCGGTCACGTCCGCGGTCGGCGGGTCGAGCAGCGCGCCGTGATCCGAGAACGGGATGTGGTTGAGGTACATGTGGTTGTTGTCGGCGTCGAACGCCGCCCAGCCGCCGTCCTTCGACTGCAGGCCCTCGACCCATTCGCGCGCCCGGGCGATCGAGGCGGTGTAGTCCGGCATGTTGGCCACCAGCCCGTGCTGGCGCATGGCGCGGTCCATCGCCATCACCACGACGGCGGTGTCGTCGAGGTCCGGGTAGTGGGCGTTGGCGTACTGGAAGGCCCAGCCGCCGGGGCGGACCTTGGGCTTGGCCGCCGCCCAGTCGCCGGCGATGTCGAGCACCTGGCGAGGCAGTAGCCAGTCGAGGCCGGCGCGGGCCTGCCCCTCGGCATCGGTGCCGCCGGCCTCGAGCAGCGCGTGCCCGGCCAGAGCGGTGTCCCAGACCGGGGAGACGCAGGGTTGCACGTAGGCCTCGTGCGCCTTCACCACGACGAGCTTCTCGATCGCATCGCAGGCGACGCGGACCTGCGGATGGTCCGGGCCGTAGCCCATCGCCTCGTACATCAGCACGGTGTTGACCATGGCCGGGAAGATCGCGCCGAGCCCGTCCTCGCCGTTCAGGCGCTCGCTGACCCAGGCCCGCGCCTTCTCCATCGCCCGCAGGCGGATGCGATGGGGGAAGTAGGCCTCGACCTTCTGCAGCACGCGGTCGATCGCGCCGAAGATCGGCGTCCACGGCCAGGTCGCGTGCGGGCTGCCGGGCCAGCGGCGCACGCTGGACGGCGGCGTCAGGAACAGCTCGCCGATGCCGACGCCGCGCGGGTTCTTCGCCCGCGGCTTGGTCGCCTGCAGCACGAAGAGCGGCACCATCACGCAGCGGGCCCAGTACGACACCTTGTCGAGGTGGAACGGGAACCACTTCGGCAGGAACATCACCTCGACCGGCATCACCGGCACCGCCGACCACGGCACCTCGCCGTAGAGCGCCAGGATGAAGCGGGTGAAGACGTTGGATTGCGCCGCGCCGCCGCGCGACAGGATCGCCTCGCGTGCCCGGCGCATGTGCGGCGCCTCGATGTCGTCGCCGATCATCTTGAGGGCGAAGTAGGCCTTCACCGTGCAGCTCATGTCGAACGGCCCCTCGTGGACGAGGGCCCAGCCGCCATGCTTCTCCTGCGTGCGGCGCAGGTAATTGCCGATCTTCGGCTCCAGGCCCTCGGGGGGGCGGGTGTCGCGGAACTGGTGGAACAGGATGTACTCGGACGGGATCGTGGCGTCGGCCTCGAGCTCGAAGCAGATGTGCCCGTCGGCCTGGGCGAGAGCGGTCAGGGCGCGGGTCGCCCGCGCGACGCCGTGATCGACGTCGTCGAGGGAAATCGCCTGGGTCTTCGGGCGTTGCAGCGCCTCGACCTTGTTCACAGCCTCTCGCATCATCCTCGCCTCAAACGGCCACAACTCTCGATCCGCGCCCGATCGTCCCGGATCGGATCACGGCTCGCCCGTCTCGTCCTGCCTACGCATTGGCCGTACCGGCCCGTCGCCGGTCCGAACGCATGCTCGTCTCGGTCCTGCCTCATGCGGCGCCGCGCGTGCGTGCCGCATCGCACGACAGGGCGAGGGCGGCCGTCTTGCCCGAGCGGATCGACCCCTCGATTGTCGAGGGAAGCCCGGTGGCCGTCCAGTCGCCCGCGAGCACGAGGTTCGACCACGCCGTCTCCGCGCCGGCGCGGCGCGCGGCTTCGGCCGGCGTCGCGGCGAAGGTCGCGCGCTTCTCCTTGACGATCTGCCAGCTTGGCAGTTCCGGGGCAAGGTCGGCCACGGTCGCGATCTCGGCCCAGATCTGCTTGGCCAAGTCTTCGCGCGGCACGTCGAGCAGGCGGTCGGCGCCGCTGATCGTCACCGAATAGCGGTCGGGATAAGCGAAAAGCCACTCGGTGAGCGAGTTCACCATGCCGAGGATCAGCGGCGAGCCCGCCTTCGGCACCATCTTGAAGTGGGCGTTGACGATCGAGCGGAACGCCTTCGGCGCGGACAGGCCGGGCAGCATCTCGGAGGCGACCCAGGGCGGCAGGGCCAGCACCACCGAATCGCCGGCCGCCACGTCGACCGCCCCGTCAGCGAAGTCGAGCCGCTCGACGCCGGCCGTGCCGAGGACCAACCCGCGCAGGCGCCGGCCGAAGCGGACGGAGGCGCCGCGGGATGCGAGGTACCGCAGCGCCGGGTCGACGAAGGCGTAGGACAGGCCCTTCACCGCCACCAGCGGGCGGCAAGCCGCCCCGCCGGCGCCCAGCGTCTCGCGGAGGATCTTGGCGGCCAGCCCGACATCGCTCTCGGCGACCTCGGTGTTCAGCGCCGCCAGCAGGACCGGATGCCAGAGCCGGTCGTAGAGCGCGCCCTCGCAGGCCATGCTGGCGCCGATCGTCCCGCCGGCGCCGTCCGCCTTGCCCGCGGCCGCCCGCAGGATGCCGAGCGGCGCGAGGTAGTCGCGCGCACGGCTGCCCGGCACGCGGCGCGCCTTGCTCAGCACCCACCACGGCACCCGGCCCGCATTCGGGCGAAGGGTCCAGCGCTCGCCGGTCTTCAGGTCGGCGAACGGGAAGGCGGCCTCGTCCGGGCCGGTCAGCGCGTCGTCCGGCGCGCCGACGCGCTTCAGGAACTCGAGGGCGTCGGCGTTGCCCGACACCAGCAGGTGATTGCCGTTGTCGAGCTCGAGACCGAGCGTCGGGTCGTAGTACGACCGGCAGCGGCCGCCGGCCTGCTTGGCCGCCTCGTGCACGACGACGCGCGCCCCGCGCTCCGCCAGCGACACCGCGGCCGACAGGCCCGCGAGCCCGGCACCGACGACGTGGACCGTCGCCATCAGACGATCCCGTGCCGAAGCGCCACGGCGACGAGGGCGAGCTTCCTCGGCTTCACCCGCGCCCGCGGCATCGCCCAGCCGCGCTTGAGCAGCGCGACGAGGTAAGGCCGGTAGGCCGCCGCCATCAGACGGGCCGCCTTGGTGGGCTTGCGCGGGCTCTTGGCGATGATCGCCCAGGTCGCGGCGTAATGCGCCTCGGCCTCCGCCGCGAGCGCGGCGCAGACCTCGCCGATGCGCGGATGCGTGATCGCCGCGTGCGGCGTCGGATCGGTCAGGCCGATCGCGGCGAGCCTTTCCCGCGGCAGGTAGAGCCGGCCGCGCTCGGCATCCTCGTCGATGTCGCGCAGGATGTTGGTGAGCTGCAGCGCCCGGCCCTCGTGCCAGGCGAGCTCGATGCCGAGCGCCTCCGGCATGCCGAAGATCCGCACGGACAGGCGCCCGACGGCGCTGGCGACCCGGTCGCAGTAGAGGTCGAGGGTCGCCGCGTCGGGCGCGACGATGTCCTCGAACGCGTCCATCGCCATGCCGTCGATCACGGCGTGGAAGTCTTCCCGCTTGAGGTCGTAGCGCTGCATCGGAACCACGAGGTCGCGCACGCGCGCCGCGGGCCTGCCGGCATAGAGTCCGTCGATGTCGGCGCGCCAGCGGTCGAGCTCGGCCGCGCGCAGGTCGGCCGCGCCGCCGTCGTCGGCGACGTCGTCGACCGCACGGCAGAACGCGTAGACGGCGTACATCGCCTCGCGCCGCTCCTTCGGCAACAGGCGCATCGCGGTGTAGAACGACGAGCCGGCCGCCGGCAGGGCCGGGGCCTCGTCGGCGGGCAGGGCCGTCGCGGTGGCGGTGACGGTCATGGGTAAGCCTTGCCCTGCGGCGCCGCGCGGACGATGCGGCCTCGGAACGGCCGTCGGGCCAGCGTCGCGCCGATGCCGCCGAGCGCCGTCAACGCGAAGCCGGCCTTGCCGTGATGGACCTTCTCCGAGAGCGGATCGCGATCGAGCAGCCCGCGGGCGAGGACGACGGCGAGCCGGTGGATCGCCGCGATCTCCAGCGACAGGCGCAGGTCGTCGATCAGGTCCGGCAGCACCTTGCCCGCGTCGAGCAGGCCCAGCGTCCGCTCGGCCAAGTCGCGGATGACCGCGCGCAATTGCGGCGTCGCCTTGGCGGCTCCCAGCATGGCGACGGTGGCGCCGTGCCGATCGAGCGCGTCCTGCGGGATGTAGACCCGGTCGAGAGTGCGAAAATCCTTGCCGCAATCCTGGAGATGGTTGACGATCTGGAGCGCTGCGCAGATCGCGTCCGAGGCGGCCCAGACCCGGGCGGGATCCTCGCCGTGCACGTCGAGGACGTAGCGGCCGACCGGCATCGCCGAGTAGCGGCAGTAATGGATCAGCTCGTCCCAGTCGGCGTAGCGATTCTTGCGCGCATCCATCCGGAACGCGTCGAGCAACTCGAGGGCGTGGCGCGGCGGCAGCCCGCGGGCAGCGAGCTCGCGCTTGAGCGGCTCGGCCTCCGGGTCGGCGGCCCCCGCGCCGGTCAGGGCGTCGGCGAGACCGTCGAGAAGCGCGAGCTTGCGCTCGGGCGACAGCGCGGCATGGTCGGCGACGTCGTCGCCGGCACGGACGAAATCGTAGAACGCGAGGATCGCGCCGCGATTCTTCGGATGGATCAGGTGCGAGGCGACGGGGAAGTTCTCGTCGTTCGCGCCCTTGCCCGAGCGCAGCTCCGTGGCGGTGCCGGACGCACTCATCGCTGGGCTCCCGTCAGGTATCCCGCGCCGCGGAACCAGTCGATCGCGTCGGACAGCCCCTCCCGGTAGGGGCGGGCGGCGTAGCCGAGCTCGGCCCGCGCCTTCGCGTCGGAGAAGAACATCCGGTAGCGCGACATGCGGATGCCGTCGATCGTGGCGAAGGGCTGCTTTCCGGTGATGCGCGCCATCTGCTCGGAGACGAAGGCGATCGGGTAGACCACGGCCCGCGGCAGGTTCACCGTCGGGGGCTTGCGACCGACCATGCGGGCGATGTCGCCGAGCATCTGCGAGAGCAGCACGTTCTCGCCGCCGAGGATGTACTTCTCGCCGATTCGCCCCCTGCGCAGGGCAAGCAGGTGGCCGGCGGCCACGTCGTCGACATGGGCGAGGTTGAGGCCGGTGTCGACGAAGGCCGGCATCTTGCCGAGCGCCGCCTCCTGGATGATGCGCCCGGTCGGCGTCGGCTTGACGTCGCGCGGGCCGATCGGCGTCGACGGGTTGACGATCACCGCGGGCAGTCCGCTGCCGGCCACCATCGCGTCGACCACGCGCTCGGCCACGACCTTGCTGCGCTTGTAGGCGCCGATGGCGGTCTCAGGCGTCAGCGGCCGCGTCTCGTCCGAGGGCGTGACGCCGTCGTCCGGCGGCTTGATGGTGGCGACGCTGGACGTATAGACCACGCGCTCGACGCGCGCCTCGAGGGCGGCGCGCATCAGGTTGCGGGTGCCGTCGCGGTTGGTCCGGACGATCTCCTCCATGTCCGGCGCCCAGAGCCGATAGTCGGCGGCGGCGTGGATCAGGTAGCGCTGGCCCCGCATCGCGGCCGCGCAGGCCTCCGGGTCGCGCATGTCGCCCTCGACGACCTCGACGTCGGACCAAGTCAGGTTCGTGCGCGGGCTCGTGGCGCGCACCATGATGCGCACCGGAAATCCGGCGTTGCGGAACACGTCGACCAGGGCCGGCCCGAGAAAGCCGCTCGCGCCGGTGATCAGCACCGGGCCGAGGTCGGAAGAACCGCTTGGGGTCGCCTCTGCCATCACGCTCGAATCGTCACGGGAACGCGGGCAATGCCTTCGTTTTGGGCATCGCACCGCAGCAAGCCGGCTTTTGTCATCGAATGATGTGCACGACAAGGCGATCCGGGCCACAGGCGGCCCGGATCGTGGCGCGCGACGACACCCTCAAGCGAGGCGGAGACGCGAACGCCCTTCCTGACGCTCGGGGAGGATGTCCTCGACCTTCCGGACGATGCTGGCGGCGTCGAGGCCGGCCTCGGCGTACATCTTGTCCGGGCTGTCGTGGTCCTGATAGCTGTCGGGCAGGGTCATCGTGCGCACCCGCAGCCGCATCGCGTCGAGCACGCCGCGCTCGGTCAGCAGGTGCAGCACCTGCGCCCCGAAGCCGCCGCGCGAGCCCTCCTCCAGCGTGATCAGAACCTCGTGGCTC
>NZ_JAKSYF010000126.1:0-16250 GCF_022829745.1 Methylobacterium sp. E-016 | reverse complement strand
GGGCACTGGTAGAAGCACGTCCCTGCCGCGGCCCATGCAAGCGGATCCGGGCTCGCAGCCGTGAAGCGGCCGAAGGGTGCCGACAGCTCAGGGAACGAACAGGCGTCGAGGGATACGGCCGGTTTCCCTTCCCCCCTCGCGGGGGAGGGTGGGCAGCGCGTCAGCGAGGATCGGGACGGGGGAGCCCCCTTACCGGACCCGCCGCTCCTCTCTCCCGACCCACTTCGCGGGCCACCCTCCCCCGCAGAGGGGGGAGGGGGCTCGTCGGCGAGGGTGGCGTACAATGCCGGCACAAGGCTCCCACGTTCCGTAGCATCGAGGTTGCGGATGCGGCGGCGGCCGCTGGTGGCGAACGCCCGGAGCAGCCCCGCGACCGCCTCGGCGGTTCGCGCCTCGTCGCACGTCGCGATCCACGTCACGCCCGCTTCGTCCGCGAGGCCGACGGCCGCGATCCCCGGCCCGGTCGCGCGCACATGGATGTCGGCCGCGATTCCCGAGAGGTCGGTGCCGCCGCCCTCGATCAGCACCAGGGTCTTCGGCGGAAGCCCGGCGATCGCGAGGCCGTGCGCCTCGATCGCGGATGCCATGGCCCTGACATCCACGGCCTCCCCGGTCAGGCCGGCGAGCGGGCTGGTGAGGGTGAGGCGCTGCGGGCCGCCGTCGGCGCGCATGTCGCCGAGGCCCGCCCCGCCCAGCGCCGCGACGAGGGCCGGCCGGGTCGCCTCGGTGACACCGCGCAGCTGTAGGTTGGCGCGCGCCGTGACGTCGACATGGCCGTTGCCGAAAGCACGGGATGCCGCCGCCACGGCACGGATCTGCGCGCGCGTCAGGATGCCGAGGGGCGGGTGGATGCGGGCGAGCAGGCCGTCCCCGGTCGGCATCGGCCGCGCGAGGCTGGGGCACCAACCGCGGCGGTTCGCAGCATCCGGCAGGACGCGACGCGGCACGTTCATTCCGCCGCCTGCGGCATCAATTCGTCGGCCGGCATCGCATTGCGCCGGCTGGTCCAGAGATTGCGGGCGCGGGCCTCGTCGAACCGCTCCAGGATCGCCCGCGTCGCCGCGGGATTGGCGGTGCGCAACGCGTCGAAGGTCTCGGCATCGGCGATCCAGGCGCCGTAGAGCCGGTCGAAGTCGGCATCGGTCACCGCGTCGGTGGTCGCGGCCAGCACGAACACCGCATCAAGCCCTTGAGCGAGTTCCTGGGCGCCACGATAGCCGTGCCGCAGCTGTCCGGCGATCCAGCGCGGGTTCGCGAGCCGGGCGCGGACGAGGCGGGCGGCGTCCTCGCGGGCGGTGCGCACCTTCGGCGTCTCCGGCCTCGCGGCATCGAGGCTGTAGAGGGTCGGCGTGCCGCCCCCCAGGGCGGCCGCGGCGGCGAACCCGCCCATCGCATCGGCGGCGGCATCGCCGTCGAACAGGTCCCGTTCGGCCACGTCGAAGGCGTGGAGATAGGCGTCGGCCTGCGCCACCCGCTGGGCGAAGCCGGCATCCGCACCCTCCGCGTCGCCGTAGGCATGGGTGCTCGCCGCGAGATAGGCGCGCCCGAGATCGCCGTGCTCGGCCCATGCGCCGTCGAGCGCCGTCTCGGCGGCGCCGGCGCCATAGCGGCCGGGGGCGGCGCCGAAGATGCGAGCCTGGCCCTCGCCACGGCGGCGGGCTGCGGCGAGGGGGTTCTCGTCGTCCTCCTCTTCGCGCTGCGCCACGGCCCGTGCGGCGCGGTCGAGGAGGGCGAGGGTGTCCGGGAAGGTGTCGCGGAACGCGCCCGAGACGCGGCAGGTCACGTCGATGCGCGGCCGGTCGAGCAGGGCGAGCGGCCGCACCTCGAAGCCGGTGACGCGGGTGGTCGCGTGGTCCCAGGTCGGGCGTACGCCCATGAGAGCGAGGGCATGCGCCACGTCCTCGCCGCCGGTGCGCAGCGTCGGCGAGGCCCACAGGTCCATGACGATCCGGGCAGGATACTCGCCCTCGTCCTGGAGGTGGCGCAGGACGATGGCGGCAGCGGCCTTCTCGCCGAGCAGCGTCGCCGCCCGGGTCGGCAGCGAACGCGGATCGAGCGTCGTCAGGTTGCGGCCGGTCGGCATCACGTCGGTGCGTCCGCGCGAGGGCGATCCGGATGGGCCCGGCGGCACGAATCGGCCGTCGAGGGCGGCGAGCAGCCCCGTCCGTTCGGCCTGAGCGCTCGCGACGACCGCGTCCGGCGCGCCGTCCGGTGCGCGGCCGAAAAGATGGAGCCCGTCGCGGAACGCGGTCTCGCCGAGGTCGCACAGGTGCGCGTCGAGCGCCGCGAGCGCGTCCGTCATCGGCGTGTCGGCGTCGATTCCGGCGCCCGCCAGCAGCCCGGCCGCCTCGGCGTCATCGAGGATGGCGCGCGCGATCAGCGTCGCGCGGCGCGGGTCGAGGACGCTCGCGGCACTGTACTCCTCGACGAGCTCGCGCAGGCGCGCCGCCTCCGGCTCGAGGCTGCCGGCCTCGATCGCCGGCGTCAGGTGCCCCAGCGCGACGCCACCGAGGCGGCGCTTCAGCGGGGCCGCCTCGCCGGGATCGTCGACGATGAACGGATAGACCACGGGCAGGGCGCCGATCGCCCGCGCGGGCCAGCATGCGGGCGCGAGCGCGACGGCCTTGCCGGGCAGCCATTCGGTGGTGCCGTGGGTGCCAAGATGGACCAGGGCGTCGAAATGCTGGCGCAGGCCGAGATGGAACGCGAGGTAGGCGTGCGTCGGCGGCTCGTCGGGATCGTGGTACCCGGCCTTGCGGTCAGCCGACCGGCCGCGGTCAGGCTGGAGGAAGATCGCGATACGGCCTTGCGCGTCGTCCTCCCCTTCCCCCGCTGCGGGGGGAGGGGGCGTGTCGCCCCCGGCATCTACCATCCGAAAGCGGAACGCGCCGTCGCGGCAGGTCGGGTCGGCTTCGGGTTCGCCCCAGCGTTCGATCAGCGCCTCGCGCGAATCTTCCGGCAGGGTCGCGAGCCAATCCGCGTAATCGGGCAGCGGGATCGCGAAGTCCGGCGCACCGTCCGTCAACGCCTGCATCAGGGCGGCGGCCTCCGGCAGCGATGGGCCCGCGTAGCCGGCCGCCGCGAGGTCCGACACGATCGCGCGCGCGCTCTCCGGCGTGTCGAGGCCGACGGCGAAGCCGGCGCGGCCGCCGCGGGACGGGTAGTCGGAAAGGACCAAGGCGATCCGGCGATGCCCGCGCGGCGTCGCGGCCAGGCGCAGCCAGGCGGCGGCACGGTCGGCGAGCGCCGCGATGCCGGCCGCGTAGGGCACCGCGCGGCGCTCGGCGTAGCCGTCGGCCGCGTCCGTTTCCTGCTTGAACGAGATCGGGAAGCTCGAGAGGCGGCCGTCGAATTCCGGCAAGGCCACCTGCATGGCGAGGTCCGCCGCGTTCATGCCCCGTGCCGACGCCTCCCAGGCCTCCTGCGGGCTGCCGACGGTGAAAGCCTGCAGCACCGGGCAATCGGCCGCGTCGAGGACGAACCCGGCATCCTCGCGCGCCGAAAAGGCGGTGGCGGCGACGATCAGGTCGGGTTTCCGCGCGAGGATCGCCGCGAACACCGCGTCGACCGCCTCCGCATCCTTGAGGCTCGCCACCGCCAGGGTCAGCGTTCCGATGCCCCGCTCACGGAGGGCGGCCGCCAGCGCGTTGGCGGGTGCGCCGTCGCCGCCGAGAGCCGCCGAGCGGTAGACCAGGATCAGCGCGTGCGGCGCAGCCGCGCCGGGCGCGCCGAGGCCGAGCGGCGAGGCGCCGAGCGAGAGCGCCGCGTCGAGGCCGAGCGGTCCGCAGCCCGGGCACCATGCGAAGCCGCGCGGCAAGGTCTCGGGCGGCTCGACGGTGGTCGGGACGCCGATCTCGGCCGCGAGGCGCCCGAGCATGCGGCGCAGGTTCTCGGGGCCTCCGGCGCGGAAATATCCGTCGAGCACCGGCGCGAGGTCGGGCGCGGTCGAGAGCTCGGCGAGCCGCGGGTCGGGCCGGTCGCAGCCGGGCAGGATCACCAGCGGGATGCCGGCGGCCCGTGCGACGGCGGCGCAGCGCTCGACGCCGTAGCGCCAGTAGTCGAGGCCGCCGAGGCAGCGGATCACGACGATCCTCGCCTTCGCCACCACGGTCTCGACGTAGAGATCGACCGACATCGGGTGGCGCAGGCGCGACAGCTTGGCCAGGCGCAGCGACGGGAAGCCCGGGCCGCAGGCCGCGTGGGCATTGGCGACGCCGAGCAGGTCGGAATCCGTAAACGACAGGAACACGACGTCGCCGGGCTGTTGCCCGAGATCGACCGCCGCCTCGCCGTCGTCGAGGCTCACCGTATCGATGCGGATCAGGTGCATGCGATGGTCAGCCTGCGGAGCCGCCCGGCTCGCCGGGGACGAGGCGGGGCCGGCTCGGAAACGCGACGCCGTCGTAGATCTCGGCCGCGGGCATGGCGATCCCGAACGCCAAGAGCGGGACCGTCGCGTCGAGCCCGAGAAGACGGGTCTCAGCCCAATGCCGGTCCGGATCACGCGTCCAGAGGCGGAGTTCCGCCGCATTGGGTTCCACCAGCAGGATATGCTCCAGGTCGGCCATCGTGCGGTACTCGCCGAGCTTCTCGAACGCATCGAAGTCGCGCGTGCTCGGCGACAGCACCTCGACGACCAGCCGCGGCTGCGCCGCCTTCAGCGCGTTCGGATCGCGGGATCCGCAATCGATCCCGATATCGGGGCGGCGGATCTGGCCGGGCAGCGTTTCGACGCTGCCGTCCCCGGTGAACGGACGGCATCCGCTTCCGCGTAGGGCCGTGCGCAACCATGCGAGGATGTTCACGACGATGTCGTCGTGAACGTTGCGCGCCCCGGCCATCATCCGCACCGGCACGCCGCCGACGAGCTCGTACCGCTCCGCTTGGGCTTCCTGCCAGGCGAAGAACGCATCGATGCTCATTGGCTCAAGTCGGCGGTCCAGCATCCCGGAATCTGCGGTGATCGTGAAAACGCGCAGTGTAGCCTGTGCGGCGGACAACCCCTAGCCGGCGAGCGCTTCGGCGACCGCGCCCTGGTCGAAGCCCTTCAGGCCGATCACCACCAGCGTGCCGTCGCGGGGCTCGGCCGCCGTCCAGGGACGGTCGAAATGATGGGTGATGCGGCGGCCGACGCCCTGCACCACGAGGCGCATCGGCTTGCCCTCGACGGCGCAGAAGCCCTTGATGCGCAGGACGCCCTCGGTCTCGGCCGCCTTCTCGACGCGGGCGGCGAGGTCGGCGGCGGTGATCGCCGTGCGGACCGGGAGCGCCACGGTCTCGAAGTCGTCGTGGTCGTGATCCTCGCCCGCGCCGTGATGCGAGGGGCGCGCGTCGAGGTCGTCCTCGGCGGCGGCCTGGAGGCCGAGCAGCACCCGCGGGTCGATCTTGCCGTGGGCTGTCTCGACCACCTTCACCGCGCGGGGAAGCTGGCGCTCCACCTCGGCCCGCACATGCGCGAGGCCGGCGGCGTCGAGGAGGTCGGCCTTATTGAGCACGACGAGGTCGGCGCAGAGGAGCTGGTCCTCGAACACCTCCTCGAGCGGGTTGTCGTGGTCCACCGCCGTATCGGCGGCGCGCTGGTTGGCCAGAGCCTCGGGGTCCTCGGCGAAGGCGCCCGAGGCGACCGCCGGCCCGTCCACGACCGCGACGACGCCGTCGACGGTCACCCGCGAGCGGATCGCCGGCCACTGGAACGCCTGGACCAGGGGCTTGGGCAGGGCGAGGCCGGACGTCTCGATCAGGATGTGCTCGGGCGGGTTCGGGCGATCGAGAAGAGCCGTCATCGCCGGCACGAAGTCGTCCGCGACGGTGCAGCAGATGCAGCCGTTGGGAAGCTCGACGATCGAATCCTCGGTGCAGCCCTCGATGCCGCAGGCGGCGAGGAACGACTTGTCGAAGCCGATGTCGCCGAACTCGTTGACGAGGATCGCGAGCCGGCGCCCGCCGGCATTCTCGACCACGTGGCGCACCAGCGTCGTCTTGCCCGCCCCGAGGAAGCCGGTGACGATGGTGCAGGGGATCTTCTGGACGATGCTCATGGGGATCTCGCCGATGGCTCAGGCCGCGCGCGGCGGAAACGGGGGGATGCGGGCGACGACGCCCTTGCGGAATTCCTGCGGCCTCTGCTTCCACGGCACGATCCCGTCGGGCGTGCCGGCGTAGAGGCCGACGCCGTCGAGAATGATGCGTGCGGAATCCGCCGGGTCGAGGTCGCCGTAGACGTAGGTCCAGCGATCCTCCGCCGCCACGGCGACGGTGCAGGGCCGCTTGCAGACCGACAGGCACTCGACCGCTTCGATCGTCACGCCGTCGGGGGCGGGAAGCGCACGCAACGCGTCGAAGAGGCGGGCGCCCGCGCGCGGGCCGTCCGGCGCATCGCTCTCCATCCGGCAGGTGGTGCAGACGTAGAGGATCGTGTCAGCCACGGGCGCCTGCCGCGGCCTTCGGGCCGAAGGTCTGCCAGGCGCGCCCGAAGGCCAAGCCGATCACCGCCCAGAACACGAAGGCGATGGCGAGCGAGCGCGCGGCGAACTGCGCGGCGAGGCCGGCGGGAAGCTCGGACGGCGTCGCCGCCACCTCCGGCGCACCGGCCAGATGCGGAGCGACGATGAGCACGATTCCGCCGAGGATGGTGATCGGCACCCGGCGGATCGCGATGAGATAGATCCCCATCGCGGTGGCCGACGCCGTCATCACCCACCAGACCTGGCGGGCGGCCAGCGGGGCCGCCTCGCTGCCGGGCAGCTCGGGCGGCAGGCCCAGAGCCGGCGCGAGCGCCACTGCGAGGAAGCCGGCGACCGCGAAGGCGAGCCCGCGCTCGGGCGACGGCTCGCCGCCGGTGGCCAGCATCACCGCGCCGAGGAGCAGGGCGTAGCCGATCCCGCCGACGAGGGTCGCGAGCCCGGTGAACAGCATGCGCGGCAGGCCGGCGGCCGGCTGCCATTCCGGCTCGGCCTTGGTGTCGTGGTCGTGCCCGGCATGGGCGAGCACGATCGGCAGGCGCCCGGCCAGCGGGGCCGCCGAGGCGGCGGCGCCGGGAGCGGCCTGGGTCTCGTAGCGCTCGGCGGCGATGATCAGCGGCGAGGTGAGCGCGAGCTCGAGCCCCGTCACGAGGACGGCCGCGAGGAAGCCGGCGGCGAGCGCCGCCGACAGGAGCCGGATGAGCATGGGAACGCCTGGGTTCAGGCGGTCAATGGCAGGGGAAGTTCTGCGTGTGCCGGAAGTCGTGCGCCGCGTTGTGCAGCGCCGAGGCCGGCGAGAAGCCGGCGAGGAACACGAGCCCGAGGCCGAGCATGGCGGCGGCGACGATGGCGACGAAGCCCTCGTTCGCGCGGGTGCCGGTCTGGGTGAGGGTCTGGGTGGTCATGTCGACAACATCTCCGGCCGCCCCGCCGGCGGCGTTCGAGAAAGCGCGGGGGACGGCAGGTCTCCTGGCTCGCGGATCGCAGCGCCTGCCGCCTTCCCGAAACATCGGTGGCCGAGGGCAGGAGCTGAGGGCTCCCACGGCGATCCGGGCTTCGATCCGCAACGCAGTCCCATCTTGGACAGGTCGGTTCAACGAAGCCCGGATCGCCGTGGGGACCCTGGCCGCTTACAGTTGCGGGGGCAGCCGCGGCATCGGGTTTCCCCTCACCGCATTCCCTTTTCACCCCGTCTCCGGGGCACCGTCGCGTCCAGCCATAGCCTGTCCGGTCTCCCCGCACAACGGAGGCTTTGACGGGCGCACAGGGGTTGGGGCATGGGTTCCAGCCATGCAGCAGGCCGCGCCTCGGACGACCCTCGTGCTCGGCGGTGCGCGCTCGGGCAAGAGCGCCTACGCCGAGAGGTTGATCGAGGCGGTGCCGGGCCCGTGGCTCTACCTTGCCACGGCACGGGCCTGGGACGACGAGATGCGCGCGCGCATCGCCCTCCACAGGGCGCGGCGCTCCGGCGACTGGATCACCCGGGACGTGCCGACCGCTCTGGCCGCCGCGATCGCGGAGGCGCCGGGGCCGGTGCTGGTCGATTGCCTGACCTTGTGGCTGACGAACCTGCTGCTTGCCGATGCCGACCTCGACGCCGAGACGGCGGCGCTCCGCAGTGCCTGCGGGGAAGCGCGCGGGCCGCTCGTCCTCGTGTCGAACGAGGTCGGCCTCGGGATCGTGCCCGACAACGCGCTCGCCCGCCGCTTCCGCGATGCGGCCGGACGCCTCCACCAGAGCCTCGCGGCCGAGTGCGACCGCATCGTCCTGACGGTCGCCGGGCTGCCGCTCGTCATCAAACCGCAGGGAACGCCATGACCGACGACGCCGAACGCCATCGCGAGAAGATGGAGAAGCGCAAGGCGGTGCAGGACGCCGAGGTCGCGGCCAAGACGATCGAGAAGGGCCTGCTCATCGTCAACACCGGACCCGGCAAGGGCAAGACCACGGCGGCGCTGGGCCTGGCGCTCCGCATGCTGGGCCGCGGACACCGGGTCGGCGTGGTGCAGTTCATCAAGGGCGCCTGGGACACCGGCGAGGCGCATGCGCTGAGGACCTTCGGCGACCGGGTCGCGTGGCACGCGATGGGCGAAGGCTTCACCTGGGAGACGCAGGACAAGGCCCGCGACATTGCCGCCTGCCTCAACGCCTGGAACCGGGCGACCGACCTGATGGCCGACCCAAGCCTCCGTCTCCTGATCCTCGACGAGCTCAACATCGCGCTGCGCTACGACTACCTCGATCTCGACGCGGTGGTGGCCACCCTGAAAAGCCGTCGCCCGGACCTGCACGTCGTCGTCACCGGCCGCAACGCCAAGCCGGCGCTGATCGAGGCCGCCGACCTCGTCACCGAGATGGGCAGCGTGAAGCACCACTTCGCGGCCGGCGTGAAGGCGCAGGAGGGGATCGAGTTTTGATGGAATGGTCCCTTCAGCCGTGACCCGAAGCCTAATGATCCAGGGCACCGGCTCGGACGTCGGCAAGTCGCTGATCGTCGCCGGGCTCGCGCGCGCCTTCACCCGACGCGGGCTTCGGGTGCGCCCGTTCAAGCCGCAGAACATGTCGAACAACGCCGCCGTCACAGCGGATGGCGGCGAGATCGGGCGGGCGCAGGCGCTGCAGGCGCGGGCGGCCGGCGTCGCGCCGTCGATCCACATGAACCCAGTGCTGCTCAAGCCCCAGACCGAGGTCGGCGCCCAGGTGGTGGTGCAGGGCCGCATGGTCGCGACGGTGAAGGCGCGCGACTACCAGGCGTGGAAACCGCGCCTGCTGGAGGCGGTGCTCGACAGCTTCAACCGCCTGAGGACGCAGGCCGACCTGATTCTCGTCGAGGGTGCGGGCTCGGCATCCGAGGTCAACCTGCGCGCCGGCGACATCGCCAACATGGGGTTCGCCCGCGCGACGGATACGCCGGTGGTGCTGCTCGGCGACATCGACCGCGGCGGGGTCATCGCCAGCCTCGTCGGCACCAAGGCGGTGATCGATCCCGACGACGCCGCGATGATCGTCGGCTTCCTGGTCAACCGCTTCCGCGGCGACCCGAGCCTGTTCTCCGACGGCATGGACCTGATCGCGCGCCACACCGGCTGGGCCAGCCTCGGCCTGATCCCGCACTTTCCCGAGGCGGCGCGCCTGCCGGCCGAGGACGTGCTCGGGCTCGTCGGGTCCGCCGGCCCGGCGGCGACGCGCATCGCGGTGCCGGTGTTTCCGCGGATCGCCAACTTCGACGACCTCGACCCGCTGCGGGCCGAGCCCGCGGTGGAGGTGGTGCTGGTCCGCCCGGGCGAGGCGATCCCGGGCGATGCCGCCCTGGTGCTGCTGCCGGGCTCGAAGACCACGATCGACGATCTCGAATTCGTCCGGGCGCAGGGCTGGGACGTGGACTTGCATGCGCATCTACGCCGCGGCGGCCGGGTGCTCGGCCTGTGCGGCGGATACCAGATGCTCGGGCGGACGCTGTCCGATCCGGACGGCATCGAGGGCGAGGCGCGGACCGTGCGGGGCCTCGGGCTGCTCGCCGTCGACACGGTGATGACGCCGTTGAAGCGGCTCGAAGCCGTCTCCGGCACCAGCCTGCCCGACGGCATGCCGTTCACCGGCTACGAGATGCATGTCGGCGACACCACCGGCGCCGACGCGGAACGGCCGCTGCTGCGCCTCGCCGACGGACGCGCCGACGGTGCGGTCTCCGCCGACGGCCTGGTGTCCGGCACCTACGTCCACGGCCTGTTCGCCGACGACCGCCAGCGTGCCGCATGGCTCGCCCGCCTCGGCGCACGATCCGACGGCGCCTCCTACGAGGCCGGCATCGAGCGGGTGCTCGATGCCCTTGCGGCGCATCTCGAGCAGCATGTCGACTGCGACCGGCTGCTGGCCCTGGCGCGATGAGGCGCACCGGGGATGAGGCGCACCGGGCATGACACCGAGGCGCGTCCTGTCCGCGAGCAGGCATCCCGGGCTGTCGGGGATCGCCGTGGGCCGATAGGCACGCGCCGCCGCGGAGCCTAGTCTCGTGCGAAAGCGCGGCCGGTCGCGATCGACCGCCGGGACGCGAGGAACGCCCGATGACGCCCACCGAGACCGCGGCCGACGACGCGCTCGCCCGACGCACGATCGCGACGGTGACCTGGCGGCTGATGCCCCTGCTCGGGGTGATGTACCTGATCGCCTATATCGACCGGCAGAACATTTCCTATGCCAAGTTGCAGATGGTCGGCGACCTCGGGCTGAGCGAGAGCGTCTTCGGGCTCGGGGCGTCGCTGTTCTTCCTCGGCTATTTCCTGTGCGAGGTCCCGGCCAACGTCATCCTGGAACGCGTCGGCGCGCGCCTGTGGTTCGCCCGGATCATGGCGACCTGGGGCCTGATCACGGTGCTGCTCGGCTTCACCCGGAACACGGCGATGTTCTACGGGCTGCGCTTCCTTCTCGGCGTCGCCGAAGCCGGGTTCTTCCCCGGCGTGCTGTTCGTGCTGACCCTGTGGTTCCCGCAGAAGCACCGCGCGGCGATGATCGGCTGGTTCATGATCGCGAGCGCGGTGGCCAACGCCGTCGGCGCGGCGATCGGAGGCGCGCAGCTCGACCTCGACGGCGCGCTCGGGCTCAAGGGCTGGCAGTGGGTGTTCGTCAGCACCGGCGTGCCGGCGCTGCTGCTGGCCGTGATCGTGCTGGTGGTCCTGCCGGACGGGCCGGAGAAGGCGCCCTGGCTCGATCGCGCCGGCCGCGACTGGCTCGGCCGGACGCTGCGGGAGGAGCGCGAGACCGGCGGCAAGGTCGAGCACGGCAACCCGTTCGCTGCGCTCCTCGACCGGCGCGTGTGGATGCTCGCCAGCGTCTACGTCGCGTTTCCGCTGGCCGCCTATGGCCTGAGCTACTGGCTGCCGACGGTGGTGCGCAGCTTCGGCGTTACCAACACCGTCAACGGCTTCATCAACGTCATCCCGTGGGTCGTCACCGGGCTGGCGCTGTGGTGGGTGCCGCGGCATTCCGCGCGCACGGGCGAGCAGACCTGGCACGTCGTCGGCCCGGGGCTCGTCGCCGCGTCGGCGCTGGCGCTGAGCGTGGTGGTGCCGGGCTCGATCCCGAAGTTCGCCTGCCTGTGCGTGGCGGCGGCCGGCATCTTCTCGGCCCAGCCGGTGTTCTGGTCGCTGCCGCCGACCTTCCTCAAGGGCGCGTCGGCCGCGGCCGGAATCGCGGCGATCAACTCGGTGGGCAATCTCGGCGGCTTCATCGCCCAGAACGCCGTGCCGATCATCCGCGACCGAAGCGGCAGCGACCTCGTGCCGATGATCTTCCTCTCGGCCTGCCTCGTGGTCGGCTCGTGCCTCGTCTTCGTCGTGCTCGGCGCCCTGCGGCGCGATGCCGGCCGCCGCGCCGCCGATCAGAGCATGGCGAGCCCGGTCGCGCCGGCGGCGAGCCCCCACAGCAGCACGCAGGCGGTTCGATAGAGGCGCAGGGCCCGCTCGATGTCGTCGGCCGCCGCCGCCGCGCGGCCGTCGCCCATCCAGGCATCCTCGACCGCGACGCCGGCATAGACCCGCGGGCCGGCGAGCCGAAGGCCGAGCGCGCCGGCCATCGCGGCCTCGGGCCAGCCGGCATTCGGCGAGCGGTGGCGGCCGGCGTCGCGCCGGATCGCGCGCCAAGCGCCGCCCGGCGAGGCGCCGTGATGGATCGCGGCGGCGGCGACGATCAGCAGGGCGGTGAGCCGCGAGGCGGGCAGGTTCACGAGGTCGTCGAGCCGGGCCGAAGCCCAGCCGAAGGCCTCGTGGCGCGGGGTGCGGTGGCCGATCATGCTGTCGGCGGTGTTGATCGCCTTGTAGAGCGCGCCGCCCGGCAGGCCGCCGAGCCCGATCCAGAAGGCCGGCGCGACGATGCCGTCGGAGAAGTTCTCCGACAGGCTCTCGATCGCGGCGCGGCAGATCCCGGCTTCGTCCAGCGTCTCGGGATCGCGCCCGACGATCATCGACACCGCGCGCCGGCCGCCCGGCAGACCCTCGCCGCGCAGCCCCTCCGCGACCCGGGCGACGTGCTGGTACAGGCTGCGCTGGGCCGGCAGGCTGGCGCAGAGGAGGGCGATGAGCGCGATCGCCGGGAGCGGGCCGGCCAGCCCCGCCGCGAGGGTGAGACCGAGGGCGGTCGCGCCGACGCCGGCGAGGAGCACGGCGAGCGCGAGAATCCCGCCGAGCCGCCGCGCGGTGCGGCCGCCGCGGTTGAGGCCGCGGTCGAGGGCGGCGATCACCCGGCCGATCCAGGTGACAGGGTGGCCGAGCGCCCTGTAGAGCGCGTCCGGATAGCCGAAGGCCGCCTCGATCGCGAGGGCGAGGGCGAGGATGGCGAGCGTATCGGGCGGATGAGCGAGCGCGGTGGACATGGCGTCTGGGGTCCGGGGAGGCTCGAGGCGGAGCCGATCGCCCATGGCGGCGACCTCGATGCGGCGCGGCGGATGTTTCCCGATGCGCCGGAGCCTTGGATCGACCTCTCGACCGGGATCAATCCGGTCCCCTATCCCTGCCCGGCGATCGACGCCAGCCTGTTCCACCGGCTGCCCTCCGCCGCGGACCATGCCGCGCTCCGCGAGGCGGCGTCCCGCGCCTACGGGGCGGCGCCCGACCGCATCGTGCCGGCGCCGGGCACGCAGATCCTGATCGAGACGATCCCCCGCCTGGTTTCGCCGCGCGCGGTCTGCGTCGTCGGGCCGACCTATGCCGAGCACGCGGCGGCGTGGCGTCGGGCCGGGCACGCCGTCTCGGCGGTGCCATGCCTCGAAGCGGTCGGCACCGCGCAGGTCGTGGTCGTGGTCAATCCCAACAACCCCGACGGGCGGACGTGGCCGGCGTCCCCGCTGCTCGCCCTCGCCGAAGTCCTCTCCGCCCGCAACGGCCTGCTCGTCGTGGACGAGGCCTTCGCCGATCTCGAAGCCGTCGAGAGCCTGTGCCCGCGGCTGCGGCCGGGGCTCGTGATCCTGCGCTCGTTCGGCAAGACCTACGGGCTCGCCGGCCTCAGGCTCGGTTTCGCCGTGGCGGAATCCGGGATCGCGCGCCGGATCGCGGGGGCGCTCGGGCCCTGGGCCGTCGCCGGGCCGGCGCTCGCGATCGGCCGCGCCGCCCTCGACGATGCCGCGTGGCGCCGCGACGCCGCAGCCGCCCGCGCCGCCGATGCGGGGCGCCTCGACCGCATGATCGCCCGGGCCGGCGGGACGCCGGTCGGCGGAACCGTCCTGTTCCGCACGGCCGATTTTGCGGATGCGCCGGGCCTGTTCCGGCAGCTCGGGACGGCCGGAATCCACGTCCGGCGCTTCGCCGAGGCGCCGGCGCGCCTGCGCTTCGGGCTGCCCGCCGACAGGAACGCCTGGTGCCGCCTGTCGCGGATCCTCAGATGATCGTCGGGCGCCGGTCGAGCACGGCAACGAGCAGGGCGGCGACGGCGAAGGCGATGCCGACCGCGCAGACCCCGCCCCAGCCGGCGAGCAGGAAGGCCTGCGATCCGGCATAGGCGCCGATCGCTCCGAAGACGAACATCGCCGTGAACAGCACGGTGTTGATCCGTCCGCGCGCGCCCGGGACGAGCGCGTAGGCGCGCGTCTGGTTCGCGATCAGCGCGCCGTTCATGCCGATGTCGATCAGCAGCACGCCGACGGCGACGGCGGCGAGCGACCACGTGCCGCCGGCCCAGAGCACCGCGAACGCCGCCACGACCAGCAGGCTTCCGCCCACGACCACCGGTCGCGCGCCGCGCAGATCGGTGAAGCGGCCCGAGACCGGCGCGACGAGGGCGCCGCAGACGCCGATCACGCCGAACAGCCCGGCGCCGGCCGCGGTCAGGTTGAACGGCTCGGCCTCCACCAGCAGGGCGAGGGTGACCCAGAACGCGTTGAACGCGGCGAACAGCAGCGCCTGCGACAGGCTGGCGTTGCGCAGCACGGGCTGGGTCTTGGCAAGGTGCAGGAGCGACAGCATCAGCGCCCGGTAGCGCAGGCGCTTCGCCGCGGTCCGGGGCAGTGTCGCGGCCGCGACCGCCGCCATCGCGAGCGAGACCACGGCGGCGGCGAAGAACACCGCCCGCCATCCGAGATGCGCGCCGACGAAGCCGCTGACCGTCCGCGCGAGCAGGATGCCGGAAAGCAACCCAGTCATCACCTGCCCGACGATGCGGCCGCGGGTGGCGTCCGGCGCCAGCTCGGCCGCGAACGGCACCGCCTGCTGCGCCGCCGACGACAGGAAGCCGATCAGGAGGCTGGCGAGCGCCAGGATCGGCAGGTTCGGGCTGAGCGCGGCGACGACGAGCACCACGCTCAGCGTGAGAAGCTGCGCCATGATCAGCTGGCGCCGCGGCCAGGCATCCCCCAGCGGCACCAGCCCGACGATGCCGAGGCCGTAGCCGACGAGGCAGCCGGTCGGCACCCACAAGGCGGCGCGCGGCCCGAAATCGGCAACCAGCAGCCCGAGCAGCGGCTGGTTGTAGTAGATGTTGGCCACCGCCCCGCCCGCGATCAGCGTCAGCCCGAGCCGCGCCTTCGTGCTCAGGTCGGGATGCGGCACCGGGATGTCGCTCACGAGCGGGGCTCCGTGGCGCGCGAGCGGTTCGGCTCTGTGAGCATGAGACTCGTATCTCTGGTTGCGAGGGATCGCGGTCGGCCTAGGCGCCGACCGGGCGGGTGACAACGGCGGCGCGCGCAGGGCACGGCCGCGTAGGAGTGGCGCACCCGGTTTCGATTCCGCTGCGCCTGCATATGTTTCGTCCACGGACGATGTTCCACGCGCGGGTCGATTGCTGGCAATCGATTTGGCGATCGCGGCGATTCAGGTTCTGATGCCGTTCATAGGATTGGTGGCACCGATTCGTGCGGCGGAGCGTGACCGACACGACGAGAGAGGGTTGCATGCCGAATTATCGGGTGGATTTCGAGAAGCAGATCTTCGGCCTTCCGTTCACCATCGGATCCGTCGAGATCCAGCGTGCCCGCGACCCCGATCGCGCGCGGCGGGCGGCCGAGCTGAAGTTCGCCCGGCAATACGGCCTCGGCGATTGGCGCGAGCGCGCCGACAGCGCCGTCGTGGCCCAGGCCGGCGACGAGCGCCGCTGAGCGCCCTTCACGGCGGAGCCGGCCACGACGTCCCGGAGTTCCGCTTCGGCCTTCGCGGCCTCACGGGGGGTCTGGCCCTGCGCGCGGTCACGCCGTAAACGATGGGGCCGCCGGCATCGCCGTGCGGGACGACCGGAGCCTCCGCGGCGGCCGGTTTCGAGGCGAGACGCGGACGGCGATCCATGGCGGCGATCTCTTTCTTCGGCGATCTCCTTCAGACCATCAGCGACCGCGGTCGCGACCTCATCAGCTTCGGCCGCGGCGATCTCGCCGCACGGGCCAACGCCGCCGAGCTGGTCAAGCTCTGCGACGACCTGATCTCGCGCCGCGGCGAGGCATCGGGCGTCGCCCTCGCGCGGCTGATCCTCGACCGCTACGCGACGCTCGGCACCGACGAGCGCCACGCCTTCCTGCGCCTGATCGCCGTCGAGTTCGATGCCGACCACGACGCGGTCGACGCCGCGATCCAGGCCTATCGCTCGGACCCGACGCGGGCACGCCTCGGGCACCTGCACGAGGCGGCCGAGCCGCGCTCCCAGGAACTGATCCGCCGCCTCAACCTTGCCCGCGACGGCACGCTGAGCCTGGTCCGGATGCGCGAGGACCTGTTCGACCTGCGCCGCATCCTGCGCGACGAGGGCGAGCCCAACCTGATCGACGCCGCCGACAGCCTCGATTCGGACTTCGAGCACCTGTTCGCCTCGTGGTTC
>NZ_JAKSYF010000122.1:0-44575 GCF_022829745.1 Methylobacterium sp. E-016 | reverse complement strand
GCCACCTGGAGGTTCTTGACGTTGCCCGCGTTGATCTGGTCGAGCTTCGAATAGCGCGTGTTGGCGTAGTCGACCGTCTGCAGCACCTGCTCGGCCGGGTTCGCCAAATGCTTCATCAGATCGTCGTTCGCGATCGCCGGGGCGGCAACCGCAAGGCTCGCGCCAAGCAGGAGAAGATGAACCGCTCTCATGTGTGTTCCTCCGACAAGTCTTGATGCCTTCCGGACACGACGCAGACCGCGTCGAGAAGACCTGACCTGACTCTTTGCGACAGGGATCGATTTGCTTCGGTAGCGGGCAGGAAATCGACGACTTTGGGTCGCCGAGCCAGAGGCCGCCATCCCTGAGGCGGCCCCCTCGAAACCGAAGCTTGAACGAACTCTAAGAGATTTTTGAGCCTCGTCAACTCGGTTCGAGCGCCTCCGATAGGGTTGTGCGCAAGTCGCCGCACCTTCGCGGGAAGACCAGCGTCGTTGACGCGCCGCAAAAACTTATTGTGCATCGCACAAAACGGCGTCGTACCGAGGTGTTGTGCTTCGGCATGAGCGGCAAACACATGCGCCGTTTGCAGCTTGAGCTTCGGCATTCGCGTTTTTCATGCGTTCGGTGCACGGTGCGCTGCCGCTTCGCGCGGCATGACGCGGCATCGCCTTGGCAATGGGCAGATGCGCTGCAAAATCCGGTCGCGACACCGCTGAGGATGCTTCGCGGTCAAGCTTCGGTGATTTCCTGCCGCTTCTGCGCGCTCTGGTCGCATGAAACCGCCGTCGGCGACTGAGAACGGCATTTTTCTGCACCGAGCGATGTCGAGAATCGCCGTCTCAACGGTGATCATCCGGGAAGGAGGATTGCCTCGCGAGCCGGCCGCGACGATCTCAGGCGAGGGTCCCGACGGCGCCGGTGCTCTCGAACTCGGCGGCGTCGCCGACGAGGTCGGTGAGCGAGATCGCGAGGGTCCGGCCGGTCTTCAGGCGCAGGGTGGAGTCCGGGATCAGCCAGATCGGGCGCAGGCCGGCATGGCTTCCGTGAAGGCTGCCATAGGCCGTGACGACGGATGCCCGCCGTTCCACGATCACCCGGTAGCGGACGCGGACGGTTCCGCAGCCCTCCGCCGAGACGGTGCCCCGCCCGGTCAGCGTCTGGAGGACTTCGTTGGGTTCGTGCATCGGATGCGACGTGGGGCCCTGGGACGTTTCGGCAATCGCATTGCCATTTAGTCCCGGTCCGTCCCTGTGTCACGGGTTCGCCTGCGATGGTCTCGCGTCGATGACCGGATGCCGGCCGATCGCCGGTTCAGGCCAGCGACCGCACCACGATGCGCCCGCCCTCGGCGGAGAGCGCGAGGCGACCGTGCTTCAGGTCGAGCGCCTTGCTGCCGAAGAGCTCGCGGCGCCAGCCCTGGAGAAGCGGCACGTCGGCCGCGTCGTCGTCGGCCACCGCTTCAAGATCGTCCACCGTGGCGATGATCTTCGGCGCGACGCCCTCGGTCTCGCACACCGCCTTCAGAAGCACCTTCAGCAACTCGACCAGCGCCACGTTGCCGCCGCTGCGGCCGCGGCCGCGCTCGGGCAGCGCGATCTCGCCAACGTCGCGGGCGAACCCGCGCTCGACGGCGGCGAGGATGTCGGTGCCGGTGCGCGAGCGCTCGAAGCCCGCCGGGATCGAGCGCAACCGGCCGAGTGCCTCGACGCTGCGCGGCGCCGAGGTCGCGACGTCGATCACCGCCTCGTCCTTCAGGATGCGCCCGCGCGGCACGTTGCGCGTCTGCGCCTCGCGCTCGCGCCAGGCCGCGACCTCCATCAGCACCGCGATCTCGCGCGGCTTGCGCATCCGCCCCGACAGGCGGCGCCAGGCCTGAGCCGGGTCGGCGCGATAGGTGTCGGGCGAGGTCAGCACCGCCATCTCCTCGTCGAGCCACTGCCCGCGGTCGTCGCGCACGAGGTCGGCGACCAGCTTCTCGTACACGGTCACCAGATGGGTGACGTCCGACAGGGCGTAGGAGAGCTGCGCGTCCGAGAGCGGGCGCCGCGACCAGTCGGTGAAGCGCGAGGACTTGTCGATCTTCGCCTTGGCCACATCGTTGACCAGCTGCTCGTAGGACACCGAGTCGCCGTAGCCGCAGACCATCGCCGCGACCTGGGTGTCGAAGAACGGCTGCGGCAGCAGCCCGCCCATCAGCCAGATGATCTCGAGATCCTGGCGGGCGGAATGGAACACCTTCACCACGCCCTCGTCCGCCATCAGGTCGACGAAGGGCTGGAGGTCGATGCCGTCCGCCAGCGGATCGACCAGCACGCCGGTCCCGTCCGGCGCCGCCATCTGGATCAGGCAGAGCTTGGGGTAATAGGTCGTCTCGCGCATGAACTCCGTGTCCACGGTGACGAAGCTCTGCGCGGCGAGGCGGTCGCAGGCGTCGCGGAGCGCTTGCGTCGTACTGATCAGATCCATGCCCCCGGCTATATCGGAGGTTTCTTGTAAAGGGGAGCCGGATGCGCCGGCATCCCCATCGATCCTCAGGTTCGACGTCCCCGAGGACCTGCGCCGTCTTCGCTGGGCCCGCGGTTCCGCCGGGCATCCGCGACGGCGAGGCTCGGCACCCGGCCGCCCGGTCCCGCGGCGCGCCTTGACTTCGCCCCCCTCGCGTGAATGGTGCCGCGCTTCCATTCCAAGGTTTTGCGATGCACCGTTACCGGACCCATACCTGCGGGGCGCTGCGCCCATCCGATGTCGGCGCATCCGTCCGCCTCTCCGGCTGGTGCCACCGCATCCGCGACCATGGCGGCGTGCTCTTCATCGACCTGCGCGACCATTACGGGCTGACGCAGTGCGTGGTCGATTCGGATTCGCCGGCCTTCAAGGCGGCCAACACCGTGCGCTCGGAATGGGTCGTGCGCCTCGACGGGCGCGTCCGCACCCGGCCGGCCGGGACCGAGAACGCCGAGCTGCCGACCGGCGCGGTCGAGGTCTACATCGACGAGCTCGAGGTGCTGGGCGCGGCCGCCGAGCTGCCGCTGCCGGTCTTCGGCGACCTCGAGTACCCCGAGGAGACCCGCCTGCGGTACCGCTTCCTCGACCTGCGCCGCGAGAAGCTGCACGCCAACATCATGAAGCGCGGCGCGATCGTCGACTCGCTGCGTCGGCGCATGCGCGAGGGCGGGTTCTTCGAGTTTCAGACGCCGATCCTCACGGCATCGAGCCCCGAGGGCGCACGCGACTACCTCGTCCCCTCCCGCGTCCATCCCGGGAAATTCTACGCGCTGCCGCAGGCGCCGCAGCAGTTCAAGCAGCTGACGATGATCGCCGGCTTCGACCGCTACTTCCAGATCGCGCCTTGCTTCCGCGACGAGGATGCGCGCGCCGACCGCTCGCCGGGCGAGTTCTACCAGCTCGACATCGAGATGAGCTTCGTCACCCAGGAGGACGTGTTCCAGGCGGTCGAGCCGGTTCTGCACGGGGTGTTCAAGGAGTTCGCCGGCGACAAGCGCGTCACCGACGTGTTTCCGCGCATCACCTACGCCGACGCGATGCTGAAGTACGGCGTCGACAAGCCCGACCTGCGCAACCCGCTGCTCATCGCCGACGTCACGGCCGAGTTCGCCGAGGACGCGGTCGAGTTCAAGGCGTTCAAGGGCGTGATCAAGTCCGGCGGCGTGGTCCGCGCGATCCCGGCGACGGGCGCGGCGACGCAGCCGCGCTCGTTCTTCGACAAGCTCAACGACTTCGCCCGCGCCGAGGGCGCGCCCGGGCTCGGCTACGTGGTGTTCGAGGAGGTCGACGGCGCCCTCACGGGCAAGGGCCCGATCGCCAAGTTCATCCCCGCGCCGATCCTGGCGCGGATCGCCGAGAAGACCGGGACGAAGGCGGGCGACGCGGTCTTCTTTTCCGCCGGCACCGAGGCGAAGGCCGCGGCGCTCGCCGGCAAGGCGCGCATCCGCATCGGCGACGACCTCGGCCTGTCCGACAAGGACCAATTCGCGTTCTGCTGGATCACCGACTTCCCGATGTTCGAGTGGAACGAGGACGAGAAGCACATCGACTTCTCGCACAATCCGTTCTCGATGCCGAACTTCGACCACGACGCCTTCCTGGCCCTCGGCGAGGGCGACGACGCCAAGATCCTCGACATTAAGGCATTCCAGTACGACATCGTCTGCAACGGCATCGAGCTGTCGTCGGGCGCGATCCGGAACCACAAGCCCGAGATCATGGAGAAGGCGTTCGCGATCGCGGGCTACGGGCGCGACGTGCTCGAAGCCAAGTTCGGCGGCATGCTCAACGCGCTGCGCCTCGGCGCCCCGCCGCACGGCGGCATCGCGCCGGGTGTCGACCGCATCGTGATGCTGCTCTGCGAGGAGCCGAACATCCGCGAGGTGGTGCTGTTCCCGATGAACCAGCGCGCCGAGGACCTGATGATGGGCGCGCCGTCCGAGGCGACCCCGAAGCAGCTTCGCGAGCTGCACATCCGCCTGAACCTGCCTGAGAAGAAGGCGTGACCCCACGCGTCCTTCCCTCCCCCCGCAGAGGGGGGAGGGAAAAGCGGTCGCCCCGGGGAGTCCGTTAAGTGCCCAGCCTCGTCGCCGTCGTCGTCGCGCATGACAGCGCCGAGGCTCTGCCGGCCTGCCTGTCGGCGCTCGCGGCCGAGCATGTGCCGGCGATCGTCGTCGACAATGCGAGCCGCGACCGATCGGCGGAGATCGCGGAGGCGGCCGGCGCGCAGGTGGTCCGCAACGCTCGGAACGAGGGCTACGGCCGCGCCAACACCCTCGGCGTCCGCGTTGCCGCGCAGGCCCGCTACGTGCTGATCCTCAACCCCGACGTGATCCTGCGGCCGGGCGCGGCCGACGCCCTGCTCGCCGCCGCCGAGCGCTGGCCGGAGGCCGGATTGTTCGCGCCGCGCATCGTCGAGCCGGACGGCCGGTTCTTCTACCAGCCGCGCTCCCTGCTGGCGCCGTACCTCACCAACCCGCGCGGGCGCCGCGACCTGCCCGCGGGCGATGCCTGCGCGCCGTTCCTGTCCGGCGCGTGCGTGATGATCGAGCGGACGTTCTTCCTGGCGCTCGGCGGCTTCGACGAGCGGATCTTCCTGTTCTACGAGGACGACGACCTCTGTCGCCGCATCGCCGATGCGGGCCGCGCCCTCGTCCACGTGCACGGCGCCGAGGTCCTGCACGGGCGCGGGCGTTCCTCGGCGCCGGAGCGCGGCCGGGTGTTCCGCACCCGCTGGCACCAGGCGTGGTCGCGCGCCTACGTCGCCCGCAAGTACGGGCTCGCCGACCCCATCCTGCCGGGGCTCGCGGCCAACGCGCTCAAGGCCTGCCTGTCCCTGCTGGTCCTGCGGCGTGCCGGCGTCGAGCGCTACGGCGGCTCGGCCGCGGGCGCCTGGGCCGCGCTGCGGGGCCGGTCCGCGCTGGCCCGCGAGGGCCTCGAATGACCCGCGCCGCGACGGTGGCGGACGCGCTGGCCCGCCCGCACAACGGCTTCTCCGGCCTTCGCCTGGCACTCGCGCTGGCGGTGGTGGTCTCGCATGCCTTCAGCGTCACCAGCGGCAACGCCCTCGACGAGCCGCTGGCGCGGGCGACCGGCTTCACTCTCGGCGAGCACGCGGTGAACGGCTTCTTCGCGGTGTCGGGCTTCCTCGTGACGATGAGCTTCGACCGGCGCGGCCTCGTCGACTACCTCATCGCACGGACCCTGCGCATCCTGCCGGGGCTCGTCGCCGCGACGCTGCTGGTCGCCCTCGTCCTCGGCGCCGCGATGAGCACGCTGCCGCTCGGCGAGTATCTGCGCGATGGCGGCGTCTGGCGCTTCGTGCGTGGCACGCTGACCACCTTAAAGAGCAACGCGTCGCTGCCGGGCGTCTTTCCCGACAACCCGTATCGCAGCCCGCTCGGCACGGTCTGGACCCTGAAATACGAGACCCTGTGCTATCTGGGCGTCGTCGCCACCGGCCTCGTCGGCGCGTTGCGGACGCGCTTGGTGGTGCCGCTGATCGCCGCCGGCTTCGCGATCGCGCTCCTGATCGCGGATGCGAGGCATCCCGACCTGCCGAAGGGCCTTGAGACGGCGTTGCGGCTGCCGCTGATCTTCGCGATCGGCGCGGCGCTCTACGCCGGAAGGGCATCCGTGCGCCTCTCGGTCGTCCCGCTCGCGATCCTGGCGCTGGCCTGCCTCCTGGCGCGCCACACCCCGCTCTACCGCACGCTGCTGTTCACCGCGGAAGGCTACGGCGCAATCTGGCTAGGGCTGTCGCCCTGGCTGGCGCGCAAGGCCTTCGACCCGGCCGCGGACCTCTCCTACGGGATCTACCTCTACGGCTGGCCGGTGCAGCAGAGCCTGCATGCTTCGTGGCCCGATGCTTCCCCGGCGCTGCTGCTGATCCCGGCGCTCGCGCTCACGATCCCGGTGGCCGCGGCCTCGTGGTACGCCATCGAGCGGCCGGCGCTGCGGCTGAAGACGCGGACCCTGGGACGCCGCGCCCTCGGCACCATCGAGCCGGCCGGTCCGTGACCGGCTCGGGCGCACGCGCCCTGCCCCCGGCCGCGGCGCTCGCGCACGCGGCGCGGCTTCTCGCCGAGCACGGTTTCCGGGTGACCGCGCGCAACGAGCGCGGCGACAGCCTGTACCTCCAACGCGCGGGATGCGGCTTCGCCCTGCGGCTCTCGAACCACGCCCGGACGACCAAGCAGCGGCAACGCCGCACCGACGTGCTGGCGAGCCTCGTGGTCCGGGATGCGCGCAGCCCGGAGCAGGTCGCGGCCCTGGTCGCGGGTACCCTGCGCGATTTCGACCTGGCGCGCGGCCGGCGCGAGGCTCAGGCTTCGGGTGCGGCGTCGCGGAAGTAGGGCTCGACCGTGCCCTTGAGCTTCACCGTCATCGGGTTGCCGGCGCGGTCCAGGGTCTTGCCGGCGCTGAGGCGGACCCAGCCCTCGCTGACGCAATATTCCTCGACGTTGGTCTTCTCGACGCCCTTGAAGCGGATGCCGATGCCGCGCTCCAGAATGATTTCGTCGTAGAACGGGCTGTTCGGGTTCACGGCGAGGCGGTCGGGGGGCGTCTGGGACATCGGTCGGACCTTCGGGCGGGCGCTCAAGTGCGATCGGCCCGCGCGTAAGGGATTCAGGCAGGCGGTGCAACGGCGCGGGCGGCGGCGATCAGCTCGGGGATGCGCCCGCTCTGCAGCAGCGGCACCAGCGTCGCCACCGCCGCATGCGGCAGGTCCCACCAGGCGCAGGCGACGAGGTCCGCCACCGTCGCCTCGTCGAAGCGGGTGCGCACGACCCGGGCCGGGTTGCCGGCGACGATTGCGTAGGGCGGCACGTCGCGCGTGACCACGGCGTGCGCCGCCACCACCGCGCCGTGCCCGACCGTCACCCCGGACAGGATAAGGCAGCCCGAGCCGAGCCAGACGTCGTGCCCGATCGACACGTCCCCGCGCGAGGCGTGGTACCCGGCCGGCGCGTCCGCCTCCGGCCACAGCCCGCGCATCGCGGCGAAGGGATAGGTCGAAGCCCAGTCGAGGCGATGGTCGCCGCCGAGCAGGATCTCGACCTTGTCGGCGATGGAACAATAGCGGCCGATCGTCAGCCTCCGCCCGGATTCGGCGAATCGCACCTTCGGGCGACCGTACGAATAGGCACCGATGGAGAATCCGTGGGCGCGCACCAGCTTTTCCAGGTGGATCCGCGTCTCGTTGTTCGGGTTGCGCCCGCTGCGCAGCCGGTGCAACAGGGCCTTCATGCGAGGGCGTTCGGCGCCACACGACGTACGCGCCTGATCGAGGGAGAATGGGCCATGGGCGACAACATGTCCGAGGATCTCAAGTCAGGGGCTCTCGTCTATCACCGCCTCCCGCGCCCCGGAAAGCTCGAGATCCAGGCGACCAAGCCGCTCGGCAACCAGCGCGACCTGGCGCTGGCCTACTCGCCCGGCGTCGCCGCCGCCTGCGAGGCGATCGCGGCCGACCCGCAGGAGGCCGCGACCCTCACCATCCGCCAGAACCTCGTCGCCGTGCTTACCAACGGCACCGCCGTGCTCGGCCTCGGCAACATCGGCCCGCTCGCCTCGAAGCCGGTGATGGAGGGCAAGGCGGTCCTGTTCAAGAAGTTCGCCGGCATCGACGTGTTCGACATCGAGGTCGACCAGCTCGACGTCGCCAAGCTCGTCGACGTGGTGTGCTCGCTGGAGCCGACCTTCGGCGGCATCAACCTGGAGGACATCAAGGCGCCGGAATGCTTCGAGGTCGAGGAGCAGTGCCGCGCCCGGATGAACATCCCGGTCTTCCACGACGACCAGCACGGCACCGCGATCATCGTGGCGGCGGCCGTGCTCAACGCGCTCGAGCTCGCCGGCAAGCAGCTGTCGGACGTCCGCATCGTCACCTCGGGCGCCGGCGCGGCGGCCCTGGCCTGCCTCAACCTGCTGGTCTCGCTCGGAGCGACCCGCGAGAACATCACGGTCACCGACATCAAGGGCGTGGTCTACAAGGGCCGCACCGAGCTGATGGACCGATGGAAGGACGTCTACGCCCAGGAGACCGAGGCGCGGACGCTGGCCGAGGTCATCCCCGGCGCCGACGTGTTCATCGGCCTCTCGGCCGGCGGCGTGCTCAAGCCCGAATACCTCGAGAAGATGGCCGAGAAGCCGCTGATCATGGCGCTGGCCAACCCCTATCCCGAGATCATGCCCGACCTGGCGCAGGAGAAGCGCCCCGACGCGATGATCTGCACCGGGCGCTCGGACTTCCCGAACCAGGTCAACAACGTCCTGTGCTTCCCCTACATCTTCCGCGGCGCGCTCGACGTCGGCGCGCGCAGCATCAACGAGGAGATGAAGAAGGCGGCGGTGAAGGCCATCGCCGCGCTCGCCCGCGAGACCCCCTCCGACGTGGTGGCCCGTGCCTATGGCGGCGAGGCCCGACCGTTCGGGCCGCGCTCGCTGATCCCGAGCCCGTTCGACCCGCGGCTGATCCTGCGCATCGCGCCGGCCGTCGCCCAGGCGGCGATGGATTCCGGCGTCGCCGGCCGCCCGGTCGAGAACATCGCGGCCTACGCCGAATCCCTCGATCGGTTCGTCCACCGCTCCGGCTTCATCATGAAGCCGCTGTTCTCCAAGGCGAAGGAGAATCCCAAGCGCGTGATCTACGCCGAGGGCGAGGACGAGCGCGTGCTGCGCGCGGTCCAGGCCATCGTCGAGGACGGCGTCGCCAAGCCGATCCTCGTCGGCCGCCCGCGGGTGGTCGAGACCCGGCTCAAGCGCTTCGGCCTTTCGATCCAGGAGGGCCGCGACTTCGAGCTGATCGATCCCGAGGACGATCCGCGCTACCGCTCCTACGTCCAGACCTACCTCGACATCGCCGGGCGCCGCGGCATCACGCCGGATGCGGCCCGCACGCTGGTGCGCACCAACACCACGATCATCGGCGCCATCGCCGTGCGCCGCGGCGAGGCCGACGCGCTGATCTGCGGGCTCGAAGGCCGGTTCGAGACGCGCCTGCGCATCATCCGCGACATCATCGGGCTGTCGCCCGGCGTGACGCAATGCGCCGCGATGAGCCTGATCGTCACGAAGAAGGGCGCCTACTTCCTCGCCGACACGCATGTGCGCCAGGATCCGAGCGCGGAGGAGATCGCCGAGCTCGCCGTCGCCTGCGCCGGGCACGTCACGCGCTTCGGCATCACCCCGAAGATCGCGCTGCTCAGCCATTCCGACTTCGGCCAGTCCGACACGCCCTCGGCGATGAAGATGCGGGCAGCTCTGGGCCTGATCAACGACCGTGCGCCCGAGCTTCAGGTCGACGGCGAGATGCAGGCCGATTCCGCGCTGTCCGAGATCGTCCGCGATCGGGTGCTGCCGGGCTCGCGCCTGAAGGGCGCGGCCAACGTGCTGATCTTCCCGAACCTGGACGCGGCCAACATCGCCTACCAGTTCGCCAAGGTGCTCGCCGACGCCCTCCCGGTCGGCCCGCTGCTGATCGGCCCGGCCAAGCCCGCCCACATCCTGACGCCGTCGGTCACGGCGCGCGGCATCGTCAACGTGACGACCGCGGCGGTGGTCGAGGCCCAGGCGGGCGGCGGCCAGATGCTCGACTCGGCCGAGCCCGGCGCGGGCATGCTGTCGGAGTAGCGGCCCGGGACTCTGGCCGTGTCCTTGCATTTCCCGATCCGAGTGGGATGCCGGGGGTCGAGACGATGTGCCACGGCGACGATCCGAACTGCGCGGCGTTCGCAGAGCACCGCCGCCGCTTCCTCGGCGATCTCGCGCCCGAGCGACGCGCCTTCCTGAAGAGCGGCTTCGTCGCCACGGGCGGCGCTGCCGCGCTCGCGGCCGGCGGCTTGTCCCTGGTCACGCCCGCGCTCGCCCAGACCAGCGCGGCGGGCGGACCGCGGCAGGCGACGCACCAGGTGCTTCCGGCCAACGCCGACACGGTGCACTGGGGCTACTTCAGCAAGAACCTGAAGCCGCAGGTCGAGATCGCGTCGGGCGACTTCGTCACGATCGAGACCCTCACGCACCAAGCCAGCGACGATGCCGAGCGGATGATCCAGGGCGATCCGGGTGCCGAGAGCGTCTATCTGTGGACCAAGGACAAGAAGGGCGTCGCGCGGCGCGGGGCGGGCCCGGAGGATGCCAAGCTCGGGCCGGGCGGCGGTCTCGGCGTCCACATCTGCACCGGCCCGGTGGCGATCCGCGGAGCCGAGCCGGGCGACGTGCTGGAGGTCCGCATCCTCGACGTCGCGCCGCGGCCCTGCGCCAACCCGAAGTTCAAGGGCCTGGCGTTCGGAAGCAACGCCGCCGCCTGGTGGGGCTACCACTACAAGGACCTCATCACCGGCGACCGGCCGCGCGAGGTGGTGACGATCTACGAGGTCGACGCCACCGGCACGCGCGACTGGGCGAAGGCGGTCTACAGCTTCCGCTGGCCCGGCGTGACCGACCCGAACGGGATCGCGCACACGACGATCGACTATCCGGGGCTGCTGGTCGATCACACCAAGACCGAGCGCAACTTCGACGTCCTGAAGGGCATCCGCGTGCCGATCCGCCCCCATTTCGGGACGATGGGCCTGGCGCCGGCCGAAGCCGACATGGTGAACTCGATCCCGCCGAGCTACACCGGCGGCAACATCGACAACTGGCGCATCGGCAAGGGGGCGACGATGTACTATCCGGTCGCCGTGCCGGGTGCGCTGTTCTCGGTCGGCGATCCGCATGCCAGCCAGGGCGATTCGGAACTCTGCGGCACCGCGATCGAGTGCTCGCTCACCGGCACGTTCCAGTTCGTGCTGCACAAGAAGCAGGACCTGCCCGGCACCGCGCTCGAGAGCCTCGACTTCCCGATGATCGAGACGCGCGACGAGTGGGTCCTCTCGGGCTTCAGCTATCCGAACTACCTCAAGGACCTCGGGCCGGCCGCGCAGGACGCGATCTTCCAGAAGTCCTCGATCGACCTCGCGATGCGCGACGCCTTCCGCAAGATGCGGCAGTTCCTGATGCACGCGAAGGGACTGACCGAGGACGAGGCGATCTCGCTGATGTCGATCGCGGTTGATTTCGGCATCACGCAGGTGGTCGACGGCAACTGGGGCGTCCGCGCCATCGTGAAGAAGGCGATCTTCGCCGAGCGAACGGCTTGAGCCCCGACCGGAGCGCCACGCTCCGGTCCCGTACCCGGATTGTCACCCGACGCGGACGCGCCCTTCCAGGCCGGCGATGCGGGCGAGGCCCCGGACGCGGTTGAGCAGGCGGTCGCCGTTCAGCGCGTCCCATTCGGGCGGCAGGCTCAGGACGACGCGGCCGTCCTCGATGCTGAGCGGCATGCGGCGGAGCGCGCCTTCCATGCCGGCGGTCATCGGGAAGGCGACGCGCAGCAGCGCGCCGATGAGGCGGGCGCGCTCGAACAGGCGCGGGCCTGCGAGCGCCCGCAGCATCGGGTTCGCCTTCTCAGGGGCGACGCCCTCGTGGCGGAAGTAGATCGCCAGGGCGAGGAAGCCGCGGCCGGGATGGTCGATGCCGACGAAGGCCGCGTTCTGGATGATCGCGATGCTCTGCTCGCCGCGGTAGTCGGGATGCGCCCGCCAGCCGATGTCGGACAGGAGGCAGGCGGCGTGGCGCAGCCGGCGCTCGTCGGCGGTCTCCGGCCCGTCCAGCGCCGCCACGAACCGATCGGTCCAGGCGATCAGCTCGTCGGCGTGGCGCGGCGAACGCGCGCGCAGCTGATTCAGCTCGGCGCAGGAGGCGAGCAGCGGATCGAGCGCCCGGGTCTCGCGGTCGACCTGCTCGTAGAGCAGGCCCTCGCGCACGCCGGAGGCCGAGATCGCGACCTCGCGCGGGCGGCCGACGCGGATGATCTCCTCCAGCACCACCGCGCCGTAGGCCAGGAGCGGTCGCCGCGCCTCGGAGATCGCCTCGACGTCCTGCAGCGTCGCGGCGTCGGATTGCTCGACGACCTGGAGGAAGCTCAGCTCGTCCGTCGGCTCGACGCTGTAGCCGTGCATCACGTGGACGGGATATTGCCGCGCGGCCTGGTGCAGGCGGGCGAGCGCCCGCCAGGTGCCGCCGACCGCGTAGAAGGTGCGGCCGCGCAGGGTCTCGAGCTGCGGCGCGGCCTTCTTCATGTGCTCGCGCACGATCTTGCCGGCCTTCTTCAGCGAGCCGCCGGAGAGGTCCTGCAGCGCGAGGCCGCCGAGCGGCATCGTCACGCCCTGCCCGACCACGGCGCCGCGCACGTCGACGAGTTCCAGCGAGCCGCCGCCGAGGTCGCCGACGACGCCGTCCGGCGCATGGAAGCCCGAGACCACGCCGAGCGCCGACAGCTCGGCCTCGCGCCGCCCCGACAACAGCTCGATGCGCGTGCCGCAGGCCGCCTCGGCGGCCTCGAGGAAGGCGGGCCCGTTGGAGGCGTCGCGGGCCGCGGCGGTGGCGAGCACGAACAGGCGCGAAACCCGCATGGTCTCGCACAGCACCCGGAAGCGGGCGAGCGCGGCGAGCGCCCGGCGCACCGCCTCGTCGTTGAGGCGGCCGGTGGTGAGGACGTTGCGGCCGAGCCCGCACAGGACCTTCTCGTTGTAGAGCGGCGTCGGGGCCCGGCTCAGGCCGTCATAGGCGACGAGGCGGACCGAGTTCGAGCCGATGTCGATGATCGCGACGGGCGCGTTGACCAAGGCCGGCTCCCGGTCGGCGGAATGGGCGAGCGTAAGGTTGGCGCGATGGGGACCCAAGCAACGACCTCGCTGTATGATACCGATCGGCTCGTCGAACGCACGTCTGGATGACCCGGCGGCGCGATCCGCACCGCCCGATCCGTGTATCCGGCCGGGGGCCGGACGATCAGCCCCGCTGCGCGCGACGGCTGAGAGCCCGCGGGCTCGACTTCTTCGACGACTTGCCGCGACCGGACAGGCTCGGGTTCGTCATGAAGTACTTGTGCGCGTTGAACGGTTCCTCGCCCTCGGCGGGGTGGATGCGCTCGGCGCCGCCCGATGCCAGTACACGCCAGCTCTGGCGGTTGTCGAGAAGGTTGGCCAGCATGATCTGGTCGAGAACCTGTTGATGGACCGTCGGGTTGCTGATCGGCAGCAGCGACTCGACGCGGCGGTCCAGGTTGCGGCTCATCAGGTCGGCCGAGGAGATGTAGACCGTCGCCTTCGGGTGCGGCAGCCCGACGCCGTTGCCGAAGGCGTAGATGCGCCCGTGCTCGAGGAAGCGCCCGACGATCGACTTCACGCGGATCGTCTCGGACAGGCCCGGCACGCCCGGCCGCAGGCAGCAGATGCCGCGGACCACGCAGTCGATCTGCACGCCCTCCTGCGAGGCATCGTAGAGCGCGTCGATGATCTGCGCGTCGACCAGCGAGTTGCACTTGATCCAGATCGCGGCCGGCCGGCCCGCCCTGGCGTGGGCCGCCTCCGCCTCGATGTCGGCCAGCAGCCGCGCCTTGGCGGTCAGGGGCGAGACCGACATCCGCTCCAGCTGCGCCGGCTCGGCGTAGCCGGTGATGAAGTTGAAGATCCGCGAGACGTCGCGCGCCACCGCCGGGTCGGCGGTGAAGAACGACAGGTCGGTGTAGATGCGGGCGGTGATCGGGTGATAGTTGCCGGTGCCGACGTGGCAGTAGGTCACGAGCTTGTCGCCCTCGCGCCGCACCACCATCGACAGCTTGGCGTGGGTCTTCAGCTCGACGAAGCCGAACACCACCTGCGCGCCGGCCTTCTCGAGGTTGCGCGCCCAGCGGATGTTGGCCTCCTCGTCGAAGCGCGCCTTCAGCTCGACCAGCGCGGTGACCGACTTGCCGAGCTCGGCGGCCTCGGCGAGCGCCGCGACGATCGGCGAGTTCGACGAGGTGCGGTAGAGCGTCTGCTTGATCGCGACGACGTTCGGGTCGCGTGCGGCCTGGGCCAGGAACTGCACCACCGAATCGAACGATTCGTAAGGGTGGTGGACGCAGAAATCCTTCTGGCGGATCGCCGCGAACACGTCACCGCCGCTCTCGCGGATGCGCTCGGGGAAGCGCGGATTGTACGGCTTGAACTTGAGGTCGGGCCGGTCGATCCCGACGATCTGCGACAGCTCGTTGAGCGCCAGCATGCCCTCGACGATGAACACCGCGTCCGCGCCGATCTCGAGCTCGTCGCAGACGAAGCTGCGCAGGTCCTCCGGCATGCCGGACTCGACCTCGAGGCGGATGACGATGCCGCGGCGGCGCTGCTTCAGCGCGGTCTCGAAATGCAGGACGAGGTCCTCCGCCTCCTCCTCGATCTCGAGGTCCGAATCCCGGATCACCCGGAAGGCGCCCTGCCCCTTCACCAGGTAGCCCGGGAACAGGCGCCCGGTGAACAGCACGATCACCTGCTCGATGGCGATGAAGCGCGCGACCGTGTCGTCCTCGATCGCCGGAAGCCGCACGAAGCGGTCGAGCACGCCCGGCATGCGGATCAGCGCGCGCAGCACGCGGCCGTCGCGCGGACGCATCAGCATCAGCGCGATGGTGGTGCCGAGGTTCGGGATGAACGGGAACGGGTGGGCCGGGTCGATCGCCAGCGGCGTCAGCACCGGGAAGACGTGGTTGAGGAAGTACTCCTCCAGCCACGCGGCGTGCTCCGGGCGCAGCGCGTCGGGCTCGACCAGGGCGACGACGCCGTCGAGCTCCTCGCGCAGCTCGCGCCAGCGCGCCTGCTGGTCCTCCGCGAGCTTCGACACGCCGGTGCCGATGCGCGCGAGCTGCTCGGACGGCGACAGCCCGTCCTGCGACGGCAGCGTCAGCCCGGCGCGGACCTGATCGTGCAGGCCGGCGACGCGGACCATGAAGAACTCGTCGAGGTTGTTGGCCGAGATCGAGAGGAAGCGCAGCTTCTCCAGCCGCGGATGCGACGGGTTCGCGGCCTCTTCGAGGACGCGCCGGTTGAACTGCAGCCACGACAGCTCGCGGTTGACGAAGCGCTCCGGCGAAAGCCGCAGGGCGCGGCCGGCCTCGAGGATCGTCTCGCGCGCGGCCTTGTCGTCGTCGGCCGCCGGCGGCTCGGGGATCTCGGCGGTGGTCGGCCACTCGTCGCCGGCGGCCTCGGATGCTGAGGGACGGCGCGAGGTCCGTGCGGATGCCGCCGCCCGGCGCGGCGCGCGCTTCGGCGCCGCGTCGTCTCCGGCTTCGGTGACGTCGTCCGCACGATCGAGGGCGTCCACGTTCGATTCGATGTCCGACAACCCTGCCACTCCTCACCTGCCGCCTGTCGCGGCGTCCCTAACATGGGTGCTCTGCCGGAATGCGACACTGCCGTGACGGTCGGCGACGGGCGAGCCCGTTCCTCGGCGATGGCCGGCGGCGTCCGACCGATCGCGATCAGTCGTCCTCGTCGTCGCCGCCATCCGCGATCCCGAGGCGTTCGAGGACGGCGAGCGCCAGCGGCCGCGTGATGCGGCGGCCGCGGCCGAGGGCGTCGCGGTCGAGCTCGGTCACCACCTCGCGGGCGCGCCCGAGGGAGCGGTCGATGCGCAGGGCGACGGCGTCGATCACCCGAAGATCGACCACGAGCTGCCGATCGACGAACAGCTTGACGATGACGGCGCGCAGCAGCGCGTCGTCGGGCTCGCGGATCGCGGCGCCCGGCGCCAGCCTCAGGCGCGAGCGCAGGTCGGCCACCGTCAGGCCGATCTGGTCGATCACCGCGCCGCTGGTCAGCAGCACCGGGCATTTTCGCTCGCGGGCGAGGTTGAGCAGGTGGAACAGGGCGGCCTCGTCGCGGCCCGGGCGGTCGATGTCCTCGATCACCAGGGCGCCGTTCGAGATGCAGTGGGTCACGGTCTCCGCCGTGACCTCGGCCGCCGGCACGGTCCAGGCATGGGCCCGCGTCGCCCAGATCGAGGCGAGATGGCTCTTGCCGCTGCCCGGCGGGCCGGTGAGCACGAGCACGGTGTCCGGCCAATCGGGCCAGGCCTCGATCGACGCGTAGGCGGCCTCGTTGGCCGTGCCGACCAGGAAATCCTCGCGGCCGTAGCGCGGATCGAGCGGCAGGTCGAAGGCCAGTTGCTTCGGGGGGACGTTCTCGCGCATGCGGCGCCCAGGGTGACCGTGCCGGCCCGACAGTCAAGCGCCAAGGCTCAAGGCCGCGGCACCTCGATCAGCACCGGCTGCTCGGCGTGGTAGAGCCGGCTCTGCAGGTAGCGCGACAGGGCGAAGCGCACGACGACGCCGATCGAGGCCGCAACCGGCACTGCGAGCAGCAGCCCGAGGAAGCCGAACAGCGAGCCGAAGGCGAGCAGCGCGAACATCAGCCAGACCGGATGCAGGCCGACGGATTCGCCGACGAGTTTGGGCGCGATCACGTTGCCCTCGAGGAACTGCCCGACGAGGAACACGCCCACCGTCAGCCCGAGATGCAGCCAGTCCGAGCCCGGCCAGAACTGCACCAGCGCGACGCCGACCGAGAGCAGGAAGCCGGTGAGCGTGCCGACATACGGGATGAAGGTGAGGAAGCCGGCGATCAGCCCGATCAGCACGCCGAAGTTCAGCCCGACGAGCCAGAGGCCGACCGCGTAGAAGGTGCCGAGGATCAGGCAGACCAGCGTCTGGCCGCGGACGAAGCCGATGATCGCGCGATCGATCTGCGCGGCGAGCCGGCGCACCGTCGTGCGGTGGCGCGGCGGCACCCAGGTGTCGAGCGTCGCGATCATCCGGTCCCAGTCGACGAGGATGTAGAACGCGACCACCGGCGTCACCACCAGCAGCGAGATCACCGAGATCACGGCCTGCGAGCCGGACCAGATCGACTTGAGGAAGGCGAGCAGCCACGCGCCGCCCTGCGTCGCGAGGGTCCCGACGGAGGATTGCAGCTCGTTGACCACGTCGGCGCCGCCGAGCCGCTGCAGCACCGGGCCGGCCCGCTCGGCGATGATGCCCTGCAGCCGCCCGATCATGCCGGGCAGGCTGTTGATCAGCGCCGCGACCTGGTTGGCGGCGAGCGGCACCAGGATCAGCAGCGACACGATCAGGCCGGCGACGAACATCGCCAGGATCAGCAGGCTCGCCGTCAGCCGACCGAGGCCGAGGCGCTCGAGCCGGTCGGCCAGCGGATCGAGCAGGTAGGCGAGCGCGATGCCGGCCACGAAGGGCAGCATCACCTCCCGCAGCAGGTAGACCACGATGCCGAGGCCGACGAGCGCCGCCAGACCGATCACAGCCCTGCCGCGCATCGACGCCCTCCCCTGCGAACTCGCGTGGGACAGTGGGAAGGCGGTTCCGAACGGTCAAGGCTGCCGCCGGTGCCTGCCCTGCCGTGGAGCGGCCGCGGCGCGTCATTTTCTTGTGGCCTGACGGGTTCGGTCGGCGCGAATCTCAGCTAAAGCAGCCCCGGACCACAGGAACGGGACGCCGATGACGGCCGAGACCACGAACGGGCTGACCTACGCGCATGCGGGCGTCGACATCGATGCCGGCAACGCGATGGTCGAGACCATCAAGCCGCTGGTGCGCGCCACGCGCCGGCCCGGCGCCGACGCCGAGATCGGCGGGTTCGGCGGCCTGTTCGACCTCAAGGCCGCGGGCTTCAAGGACGCGATCCTGGTAGCCGCCAACGACGGCGTCGGCACCAAGGTGAAGATCGCGATCGAGACCGGTCGGCACGACACGATCGGCATCGACCTCGTGGCGATGTGCGTCAATGACATCATCGTCCAGGGCGCCGAGCCGCTGTTCTTCCTCGACTACTACGCCACCGGCAAGCTCGTGCCGGGCGTCGGCGCCGACATCGTCCGCGGCATCGCCGAGGGCTGCCGCCAGGCCGGCTGCGCCCTGATCGGCGGCGAGACCGCCGAGATGCCGGGCCTCTACGACGGCGCAGACTACGACCTCGCCGGGTTCTCGGTCGGCGCGGCCGAGCGCGGCACCCTGCTGCCGAAGCCCGGCATCCGCGCCGGCGACGCGGTGCTCGGCCTGCCCTCTTCCGGCGTGCACTCGAACGGCTTCTCGCTGGTCCGCCGCATCGTCGCGCGCACCGGCCTGGCCTGGGACGCGGCCGCGCCGTTCGCCACCGGAAGGACGCTGGGCGAGGCGTTGCTGGAGCCGACGCGGATCTACGTGAAGCCGCTGCTCGCGGTGCTGAAGGCGACCGACGGGATCAAGGCGCTCGCCCACATCACCGGCGGCGGCTTCCCGGACAACCTGCCCCGCGTCCTGCCCGACGACGTCGGCATCACGATCGACCTCGACGCGGTCCGCCCGCCGCCGGTCTTCGGCTGGCTCGCGCGGGAGGGCGGCGTCGCCGAGGCCGAGATGCTGCGCACCTTCAACTGCGGCATCGGCATGGTGCTGGTGGTCGCCGAGGACCACGCCGAGGCGGTGATTCGGGCCCTCGCCGAGGCCGGCGAGGCACCGGTGCGGCTCGGGGCGATCACCGCCCGCGGCCCGGAGCCCGTCGCGTTCACCGGCCGCCTCGCGCTCTGATGGCGGCGAAGCCCAGAACGCGCGTCGCGATCCTGATCTCGGGCCGCGGCTCGAACATGGTGTCGCTGATCGAGGCGGCGAAGGCGCCGGATTACCCGGCCGAGATCGTGCTGGTGCTCTCGAACCGGCCGGAGGCCGGCGGCCTCGCCCATGCGCGTTCCGTCGGCATCCCGGCGCACGCGATCGACCACACCACGTTCTCGGACCGCGCGACCTTCGACGCCGCGCTCGACGTAGAGCTGCGCGCGGCCGGCATCGAGCTGGTGTGCCTCGCCGGCTTCATGCGGATCTTCTCGGCGGGCTTCGCCGAGGCCTGGGCCGGGCGGATGATCAACATCCACCCGTCCCTGCTGCCGCTGTTCAAGGGCACGCACACCCACGCGCAGGCGCTCGCCGCCGGCGTCCGCCTCCACGGCTGCACGGTGCATTACGTGGTGCCGGAACTCGATGCCGGCCCGATCGTGGCGCAGGCGGCGGTCCCGGTGCGTTCGGGCGACGATCCCGACAGCCTCGCGGCGCGGGTGATCGTGCAGGAGCACAGGCTCTACCCGGCAGCGCTCGCGCTGGTGGCGGGGGGGCGTGCCCGGTTGGAGGGCGAGCGCGTCGTGATCGACGACGATCGCGGCGCGGCCGACGCGGCCCTGCTGAGCCTGTAGCGTTCCGCGCCTTCCCTCCCCCGCAGAAGGGAGAGGGAAGGCCTCGTACTTGTTTCTAGACCGGCCGCTGCAGCTTGCACGAATCCAGTGCGTTCAGCGCCTTGGCGCGGGCGGAATCGTTGAAATAGCCGGTGGCGCGGTAGGCCTCGATCTCGGACTCGTCGAGCGAGCGCATGGTCTGCTTCGCGTAGCAGCCGCAGGGGCGCTCCAGCGAGGCTTCCGGCGCGTTGGTGATGCGGGCCTGAACCACGGCGCAGGCGTGGCGCACGCGGCCTTCGAGGTTGGCCTTCGGCACCGTGCGCAGCGCCGGGTCGGGCTGGTACTGATCGAACGGCGCGGAGGACCCGCTGGCGAGGGCGGCGGTCGCGGCGAGCGAGAGCAGGCCGGCGGCGATCAGGGACAGGCGGCGGGTCGTCATGGCAGGTCCATTGGCGAGATCTGGAAATCCGACGCCGTTGGACTCTCTGGCCGCCTGCTTCGTCAATGACGGTGCGGCCACACCGCCCTCCATTCCGGGCGATGTGGCGTTCTACCGAGCCGAAGGCGTCCCCGGTGTGTTCCGGCGACCACCCTCGGGCACGTGGTTCCCGCGTTCCTCAGCCGACGATGTCGGAATCCTGGAAGAACTGCGCGATTTCCATCTTGGCGTTGTCGGCACTGTCGGAGCCGTGGACGGTGTTCTCGCCGACCGATTCCGAGAAGGTCTTGCGGATGGTGCCCTCGGCGGCCTGGGCCGGGTTCGTCGCACCCATCACCTCACGGTACTTCGCGACGGCGTTCTCGCCCTCAAGCACCTGAACCACCACCGGGCCCGAGGTCATGAAGGTCACGAGCTCGCCGAAGAACGGGCGCTCCTTGTGGATCTCGTAGAACTTCTCGGCCTGGGCCTGGCTCATCTGGATGCGGCGCTGGCCGACGATCCGCAGGCCCGCCTTCTCGATGACCGCGTTGACGGCGCCGGTGAGGTTCCGCTTGGTCGCGTCGGGCTTGAGGATGGAGAAGGTGCGCTCGGTGGCCATGGTCAGTCCGCTTCGGATGAAAATAAAAAACGCCAGCAAGCGCGTCGCGAAAAACGCTTTGGCGCCGGGCTTATAGCGAGGGCGCCGGACACCCTCAACCCGAGCCTGCCCGATGCTTGGCCATGGCAACGCTGCAACACTGCCGAAAAATCGCCCGAATGCGGTGGCTGAGTGATCTCACGAACTCCACCCGCCCCGCGCCGTCAGGCGCCAGCTTCGGAGCTACCTGCATGCGTCTCGCCCTCGCCGCCACCCTCCTCCTCGCCGGCATCGCCTCGTCCCACGCCCAGTCGAGCAAGGATCCCTCCGGCACTTGGCTGACCGAGGACGGCCGCGCGAAGATCCGCATCGACCGCTGCGGCGCCGGCCAGGCTCAGGTCTGCGGCAAGGTGGTGTGGCTCAAGGTCGCCACCACGGAAGCCGGCGCGCCGCGCACCGACATCAAGAACCCCGATCCGAAGAAGCGCTCGCGCCCCGTACTCGGCCTGCCGCTGATCGAGGGCCTGCAGCCGGACGAGGCGAAGTTCTCCGGCAGCATCTACAACATCGAGGAAGGCAAGATCTATCAGGTCAGCCTCGAGCGCGAGAACGCCTCGGAGCTGTCGGTCTCGGGCTGCCTGCTCAAGGTGCTGTGCGGCTCGCAGACCTGGACCAGGGTGCCGGACGTGAACCAGCAGGCCGCGAATGTCGGCGCCGAGCCGGCGCCGCAGAAGCCGGCCAAGCCCGCCGCCAAGTAGGCGGGACCACTCCCCTGCGGACGCCGTCGATGGCGGCGTCCGATCAGCATGCCGGCGCGCCCGATCAGATCGCGGAGAGGCCTCTCTGCACGGCGGGCCGTGCCAGGACCCGGTCGAGCCACGCCTTCACGTTCGGCAGCGCCCCGAGGTCGACGCCCTGCTTGCCGGTGAACTTCGCCCACGGCACCGTCGCCATGTCGGCGATGGAGTAGTCCCCGGCGAGGTACTCGCGATCCGCCAGCCGCCTGTCGAGCACGCCGTAGAGCCGGTTGGTCTCGGCGGTGAACCGCTCGATCGCGTAGGGGATCTTCTCCTTCGCGTAGATCTTGAAATGGTGGGTCTGGCCGAGCATCGGCCCGAAGCCGGCGCATTGCCAGAACAGCCACTCGTCGACCGCGACGCGCGCCCGCTCGTCGGCCGGATAGAAGCGGCCGGTCTTGCGCCCGAGGTATTGCAGGATCGCGCCGGATTCGAAGATCGAGACCGGCTCGCCGCCCGGCCCGTCGTGATCGACGATCGCCGGGATCTTGTTGTTGGGCGAGATTTCGAGGAACGCGGGCGCCATCTGCTCGCCCTTGGCGATATCGACCGGGACGACCCGATACGGCAGGCCGCACTCCTCCAGCATGATCGGGATCTTCCAGCCGTTCGGCGTGCTCCAGGTGTGGAGATCGATCGGTTTGCCGGTCACGGCCGCCATCGCTTGCCTTCGCTCTCAACGGATCGGCCGGCCGTCACGACGGGCCCCGTCTGCCGACGGTAGCTACCTCGGAACTCGGCGCGTACTCAAGGGCGCCCGATCACCGCTCACGTTTTCGAGAGATCACCGGGTCGCCTGTTGCCGCTCGGTCGTTCGGCCTTGTCCTCGGCCAAGCTTGGCGATGTGGTGGGGCGAGGTAGCGCACGTCGCGATTCGACGTGCCGCCCCGGAGGGTCCGCCGTCATGTTCGCCCGTTTCCTCGCGATCGCCGCCTTCGCCGTTCCGCTGGCCCTCGCACAGCCGGTCCTGGCCAAGGATCCGCCCGCGGCCAAGCCGACCGAGACGCCGATGGCCGCGCCGGCCGCGCCAGCGGCCAAGCCCGACGCCGCCCCGAGCGCGGGGCAGATGGCGGCGCGCCAGCGCCAGAAGACCTGCGGCGCGCAGTGGCGGGCGCTAGCCGACGCCGAGAAGGTGTCGCAGGGTCCGAAGTGGCCGCAATACTGGAGCAAGTGCAACAAGCGCCTGAAGGGCGAGAAGGCCTGACGGATCGTCCTGCGTTCCGGCGGGTTGTGCGTTCTGGTACTCAAGCGTAACCGAACGCGATGATGACGGAACGACAGGCGCTGCAGCGCACGGTGGCGGTCGCGGCGATCGTTCCGATCGCCGCCGGATTGTATGGCGTGGTCTTCGGCATGAACGGCCTGGAGGCCGGCCTGCCCGACATCTCGGCCGACAGCCATTTCCGCTACCTGTCCGGCCTGCTCACCGGCATCGGCATCCTGTTCCTGACCTGCGTCGCCGGGATCGAGGAGAAGGGCCGGCTCTTCCGGTTCCTCACCCTCGTCGTCGTGCTCGGCGGGCTCGCGCGCCTGCTCGGCCTGTGGCTCACCGGCGTCCCGTCGCTGACGATGCTCGCGGCGCTCGGCATGGAGCTCGGCGTCACGCCGCTGCTCTGCCTGTGGCAGGCGCGGATCGCCGGGCGGGCGCGGGACGCCGCCGCGATCGTGGAGACAGGGGCCGCCCCCGGCACGCCGGCGCGATGAGCGAGGCCGCCACCGAAACCACGCCCTGGCTCGGCCGGATGGTCGACCGGCTCGACGCGATCGTGCCGAAGCCGGCCGCCTGGGCGTTCGCCCTGCGGATCTGGCTGGCGATGATGCTGGCGCTCTACGCCGCGTTCTGGTTGCAGCTCGACAGCGCGTCGTCGGCCGCCACCGGCGTGGCAATCCTGGCGCAGCCGAAGCGCGGGCAGGCGATCTCGAAGGCCGCCTACCGCTTCCTCGGCACCGTGATCGGCGGCATCGTCGCGATCGTGTTCATGGCGCTGTTCGCGCAGGACCGGGTGACGCTGCTGGTCGCGTTCGCGGTTTGGATCGGGGTCTGCGTCTTCATCGCCCAGTACCTGCAGGACACCCGCGCCTACGGCGCGATGCTGTCCGGCTACACCGTGGCGATCATCGCGCTCGCACATATCGATGCGCCCCAGACGACGTTCGACGCGGCGGTCGGGCGCCTGGCCGCGATCACGGTCGCGATCGTCACCATCACCTTCATCAACGACGCCCTCGCCTCGCCGAGCACGTGGCGAACGTTGCTGCCGACGCTGGCCTCGGCCTACACGGGCACCAGGACCTTCGCCCGCGAGGCGTTCACCTCGGGCGATCCCGGGCCGCTGCGCACCGCCGCGCTGATCCGGACGATCGCGCCGATGCGGGCGGATGCCAGCGCGATCGCCGGCGAGCTCGACGACGGCCCCTACCGGGCGGCCGGCGCCCGCAGCGCCATCGCGGCGCTCTACGTGATGGCGGCGGCGAGCCGTGCCGCGGCGAACGCGGCCGCGTCCCTGCGCCATCCGAGCTCGGCGGTCGAGGAGGCGATCGGGCTGTGCCGCGAGGTCGCGTCCGGCGGGGTCGGCGAACCGGATGCCGGCCGCCTCGACCGGATCGATGCACGCCTGCGCGACCTCGTCGACGCGGCGGTCCGCGATGGGCGCCGGCCGCTGGACGAGCTGGTGGCGCTCCAGCGCTGCCTCGACTTCGTCAACGCCGCGACTTTCGCCGACGACGGCCTGCGCGCCCTCGCCGACGGCCACCTGCCGCTGCGCGACGTCAAGCTTCCGACCCACCGCGACTTCCCCGTGGCCCTGCGCGCCGCGTTGCGGGTGGCGATCGGCTTCGGGCTCACAGCCGCCTTCATGGTCCTCTCGGGCCTGCCGCAGACCTCGTTCGCGCTGGTCCAGGTCGCTTCGACCTGCGCGCTGTCCTCGACCGCGCCCGATCCGAAGAAGTTCGCCGTCGGCGTCCTCATCGGCATGCCGCTGGCCTCGCTGTTCGCCGGCATCGTGCTGTTCGGCTTCCTCAACGGGAACCAGGGTTTCCCGCTGCTCGCGATCGCGATGATCGTGCCGGTGTTCGTCGCCTGCTTCCTGTCGCTGAACCCGTCCACCTTCGGCATCGGCTTCATCGCGCTGGTGTTCACGCCCGTGCTGATCGCGCCCGAGAACCCGCAGAGCTACGACCCGCAGACCTTCCTGATGAACGCGGTGCTGGTGATGGCCTCCGCGGTCATCCTGTTCCTCGCCGTCCGGCTGGTGCTGCCGATCTCGGCCTCGCAGCATCGCGCCTTTGCCCTCGATTCCGCCAAGCGCGCCCTGGCGGAAGCGCTGGCGGGCGAAGGCGGCGACGCGACCACGCGGACCAGCCTGAACGCCGACCGCTTGTTCCAGTTCGCCGGATACACCTCCGGCAGCCGCGCCGTGCGGCACATGGCGATGGTGCACGCCTTCGCCCTGTCGCAGCTCGAATCCGCGGCGGCGCGTGCGCACGCTCAGATGCGGCTGCTGACCGGCACCGAGGCGATGCGTGCCCCCGCCGCGAAGGGCCGCGAGGCTTTGGCGCGCGGCGATGCCTGGCGCCTGCAGGACGCGGCCCGCGACCTCCTCCGCGCCGCGGCCGATCACGAGCGCGGCACGCGCATGACGGTCGCGCGCGCGGCGACCGACCTGGTGGCCGCCGCACGCGTTATCGAGCGTCATCGGCGCTTCCTCGTGCGCCTCGACATGCCCGGTTTTTGAAACGAAGGGGTCCCGGAAGGCGACGATGCGTCACGAACTGCAAATCGGCGGGATCCTGGTCTCGCCCTTCGTCGCCTATGCGCTCGGCGCCTTCGCGATCCTGATCGCGCTACGCTTCGTCTTCGCGCGCATCCGCTTCAGCCGCTACGTCGCCAACCCGCCGCTCGCAGAGGCCGGGATCTACGTCTGCGTGCTCGCCCTCCTGATCGTGTTGCTGTGATGGCCGACGAGGAAGACCCCAAGGCCTCGACGGCCGATCGCGCGGACGCGACGCGCGCCGACCCGCCGGCGCTCGCCGACGACCGCCCGGCCCGTGCCCGGCGCGGGCGCATCGGAAAGGTCTTCCGGCTCGCCGCGACCGGGGTGATCCTGCTGCTCGCGTTCCTCGCCGCGGCGGTGGTCTGGTCGTACTACGTCACCGCGCCGTGGACGCGCGACGGGCGGGTGCGGGTCCAGGTCGCCAGCATCGCGCCGCAGGTGTCGGGGCAGATCGTCGAGCTTCGCGTCGGCGACAACCAGACCGTGAAGCGCGGCGACGTTCTCTACGTGATCGATCCGTTCGACTTCGAGGTGAACGTCGCCTCGGCCGAGGCCGAGGTGAAGAACCGCGAGGCCGACCTTTCCGTCAAGAACGCCCAGTCGGCGCGGCGGCAGGCGCTGACCACGGTCTCGACCTCCGTCGAGGAGAAGCAGCAATACGCGGGCACCGCCAAGATCGCCGAGGCGGCCTTGGAGACCGCCAAGGCGCAGCTGTCGCAGGCCAAGACCAACCTCGCGCGCACCCAGGTGAAGTCCACCGTCAACGGCCGCGTGACCAACCTGCTGCTGCGCACCGGCGACTACGCCTCGACGGGCACCTCGAACATCTCGGTGATCGACACGGACTCGTTCTGGGTCGACGGGTATTTCGAGGAGACCAAGATGGAGAACATCCATGTCGGCGACCCGGCCGAGATGGCGCTGATGGGCTATTCCGGGCACCTGCGCGGCACGGTCGAGAGCATCACGCAGGGCATCTCCACCGCGAATGCGGCACCGAGCACGCAGGGCCTCCCCAACGTCGATCCGGTCTACACCTGGGTGCGGCTGGCGCAGCGGGTGCCGGTGCGGATCCGCCTCGGCCACGTGCCGCCGGGTGTTCCCCTGGTCGCCGGCATGACCGCGACGGTCGTCGTCGGCGAGGGCGGCACGCCGCCGCCGGCCTGGTTCATGAATCTGCGCCGGCGCATCACCGGCGAGCCGCCGCCGACCCGGGAGGCGGAGGCCGAGAAGCGCTGAGGCCGGCGCCGTCCGAGCCCGCCGGGCCGTGTTGCAGAAAGTTGCGGCCTGCCGCGTGTCCCTATACCGGCGCGCCCGGATGCGCGGGCTCGCGAGGAACGCCATGACACGCCGCCCCCTGCACGTCCTCATCGCCGCCGTCGGGCTGGCGCTGGCCGCGACCGGCGCCCGGGCCGCGCCAGCCAAGGCGGCGGTGTTCGACGTCCAGTTCGCGAACCGGTCGCCCGTCGCCCCCGACGCGGCCGAGATGGGGCGCCTGAAGCGCATCGGCACCGTGTTTCGCGACCTTCTGCAGAAGAAGGGCCTGTTCACGGTGGTCTCGGCCGAGCCGGACCAGGAGGAGGTCGCCAGGAGAGCGGACCTGCGTCGCCGCAACAGCTGCGCCGTCACCGTCGCGAAAAGGCTTGGGGCCGACACCGCGATCACCGGCGAGGTCCAGAAGGTCTCGAACCTGATCCTCGACCTCGATGTCTACGTGAAGCCGGTCGCCGACGACGCGCCGAAGCAGGCCTGCAGCGTCGACCTGCGCGGCAACACCGACGAATCGTTCGATCGCGCCGTGCCCCACATGGTCGAGAACAACATGAGCGACGGGCCGTAGGACCGGTCGATCCTAAGGATCTCGCAGAGCTTGCGACGCCGACCCGATCGATGTCGCGACGCATCAAGAGGTCGCCCATCATCGTCCAGGCGATCTTTTGCGGTGCGATCGACTATTCGCACATGCGAAGACTGGAAAGAGCAGCCGAAATGCACGCTTGACGTCGTGGTCTGTCGGGATCAGTCTATCTCCGTGCTTCGCCGATGGCGAAGCCGAGGCCGACCGGTGGGGTGAGCCTTCCGCCGGAGCAGGCAGGAGGAGACGAGCATGACTCCACCGCAGCGCGACGCCGCCACGACGACTTCGTGACCTGTTCGGCCCGAGGTCCAGCGGCATCAGACGGACGACGGACGGAAGCGGCCTCAGGGGCGCAGAAGCGGCCGGCACGGCTCGCCTTCGAATGCGCGAAATGCCCCGGCTCGGCCGCTTCCGCCCGGTTCTCAGATTCTACTCGATCCCGAGCTTGCTCTTGAGCAGGGCGTTGACCGCCGCCGGGTTCGCCTTGCCGCCGGTGGCCTTCATGGTCTGGCCGACGAACCAGCCGAGCAGCGTCGGCTTCTCCTTCGCCTGCTGAACCTTGTCGGGGTTCTTGGCGATGATGTCGTCGACCGCCGCCTCGATCGCGCCGGTATCGGTGACCTGCTTCATGCCGCGGGCCTCGACGACCGCGCGCGGGTCTCCGCCTTCCGTCCAGACGATCTCGAACAGGTCCTTGGCGATCTTGCCCGAGATGACGCCCTCGCCGATCAGGTCGATGATCCGGCCGAGCTGGTCGGCGGAGACCGGCGTCGCGTCGATGCCGATGCCTTCCTTGTTGAGGCGGCCGAACAGCTCGTTGATCACCCAGTTCGCGGCCGCCTTGCCGTCGCGCCCGCGCGCCACCGCCTCGTAGTAGTCGGCCGACGCCCGCTCGGCCACGAGCACGTTGGCGTCGTAGGCGCTGAGCCCGAAATCGGCGACGAAGCGCGCCTTCTTGGCGTCCGGCAGCTCGGGCAGGCCCTCGGCGAGGGCGTCGACGTAAGCCTGGTCGAACTCGAGCGGCAGCAGGTCCGGATCGGGGAAGTACCGGTAGTCGTGCGCCTCTTCCTTGGAGCGCATCGAGCGGGTCTCGCCCTTGGCCGGATCGTACAGGCGGGTCTCCTGGGAGATCGTGCCGCCATCCTCGATGATCGCGATCTGGCGCCGCGCCTCCGACTCGATCGCCTGGCCGATGAAGCGGATCGAGTTGACATTCTTGATCTCGCAGCGGGTGCCGAGCGGCTGGCCGGGACGGCGCACCGAGACGTTCACGTCGGCGCGCAAGCTGCCCTTCTCCATGTCGCCATCGCAGGTGCCGAGGTAGCGCAGGATGGTGCGCAGCTTGGTCACGTAGGCGCGGGCCTCCTCGGAGGAGCGCAGGTCCGGCTGCGAGACGATCTCCATCAGCGCGACGCCGGAGCGGTTAAGGTCGACGAAGCTCTGGGTCGGGTTCTGGTCGTGCAGCGACTTTCCGGCATCCTGCTCGAGGTGCAGCCGCTCGATCCCGACGGTGATCGACTCGCCGTCGAGCAGGTCGACGACGACCTCGCCCTCGCCGACGATCGGGTCCTTGTACTGCGAGATCTGGTAGCCCTGCGGCAGGTCCGGGTAGAAGTAGTTCTTCCGGTCGAACACCGAGCGGTGGTTGATCCGCGCCTTCAGGCCGAGGCCGGTGCGCACCGCCTGGGCCACGCATTCCTCGTTGATCACCGGCAGCATGCCGGGCATCGCCGCATCGACCAGCGAGACGTGGTCGTTCGGCTCGGCCCCGAACTCGGTGGAGGCGCCGGAGAACAGCTTCGAGCGGCTGGTGACCTGGGCGTGGATCTCCATGCCGATCACCACCTCCCAGTCGTGCTCGGCGCCCTTGATGAGCTTCTTCGGGTTCAGGGGAGCCGTCATGCTCGGACTTTCATGCAACGGGGCGCCGGGGCGCCGCGGAGTGTCGTGGCGGTGCGGGGACCGGTCAAGGCGCGTGCGGCCGCAGGATCCGCCGGGCGGTGAAGCCGAGGATCGACCACAGGATGGCCGCGCCCACCCGCACCGGGAAGAAGGTCGGCCCGTCGTGGCTGACCGGTGCCGGCCACGGGATGCCGATCGCGGTGACCGCCCAGGAGAACAGCACCGCGGCGACGAAGCCGGCGATGACCGCGACGAACAGCTTGCCGAACTGATCGGCCGACCAGCCGAGATAGAGGCAGACCGCGATCAGGACCGGGTCGAACCCGGCCCAGATCCAGACCGTCCAGGGATAGTAGGGGACCGTCACCACCAGGCCTTCGGCAGGACCGTGCGTCCGGCAGCGCGCTCGATCACCTCGGCCGTGGCGAACAGGGTCTCCTCGTCGAAGGGGCGGCCGATGAGCTGGAGCCCGAGCGGCAGGCCCTGGCCGTCGAGGCCGGCCGGCACCGCGATGCCGGGAAGACCGGCCATGTTCACCGTCACGGTGAAGACGTCGTTGAGGTACATCTCGACCGGGTCGGCCGAGGCCTTCTCGCCGATGCCGAAGGCGGCCGACGGCGTCGCCGGCGTCAGGATCGCGTCGATTCCGGCCGCGTAGGCCTCCTCGAAGTCGCGCTTGATCAGCGTGCGGATCTTCTGGGCGCGGACGTAGTAGGCGTCGTAGTAGCCGGCCGAGAGCACGTAGGTGCCGATCATGATCCGGCGCTTGACCTCGCGGCCGAACCCCGCCGCGCGGGTGTTCTCGTACATCGCGGCGATGTCCTTGCCGGGCACCCGCAGGCCGTAGCGCACGCCGTCGTAGCGGGCGAGGTTCGAGGAGGCCTCGGCCGGCGCGACGATGTAGTAGGCCGGCAGCGCCAGCTTGGTGTGGGGCAGCGAGATCTCGCGGATCGTCGCGCCGGCATCCTTCAGCCAGGCGGCGCCGTCGTCCCAGAGCTTCTGGATCTCGGCGGGCATGCCCTCGACCCGATACTCCTTCGGGATGCCGATGGTCAGGCCCTTTACCCCGCGCGAGACCGCGGCCTCGAAATCCGGCACCGGGAGGTCGACGCAGGTGGTGTCACGCGCGTCGGGGCCGGCCATCGAGCCGAGCAGGATCGCGCAGTCGCGCACCGTGCGGGCGATCGGGCCGGCCTGGTCGAGAGAGGAGGCGAAGGCCACCGTGCCCCAGCGGGAGACGCGGCCGTAGGTCGGCTTGATGCCGACGGTGCCGGTGAAGGCGGCCGGCTGCCGGATCGAGCCGCCGGTGTCGGTCGCGGTGGCGCCGAGGCAGAGATGCGCGGCGACCGCCGCTGCCGAGCCGCCCGACGAGCCGCCCGGGACGATCTTGGCGTCGGAGAGGACGCCGTTTTCCTGCCGGCGCCACGGCGAGATCACGTCGCCGTAGGCGCTGGTCTCGTTCGAGGAGCCCATCGCGAACTCGTCGAGGTTGAGCTTGCCCAGCATCACCGCGCCGTCGCGCCAGAGGTTGGCCGAGACGGCGGATTCGTAGTGCGGCTCGAAGGTCTCGAGGATCCTGGAGCCCGCGGTCGTGACGACGCCCTCGGTGCAGAACAGGTCCTTGATGCCGAGCGGCAGCCCTTCGAGCGGGCCGGCCTCGCCCTTGGCGATCCTCGCGTCGGAGGCGTCCGCCATCGTCAGGGCGCGGTCGGGCGTCTCCAGCAGGTAGGCGTTGAGGACCCGCGCCTTCTCCAGCGCCGCGATGTGCGCCTGCGCGATCTCGCGGGCCGAGAAGGTCTTGGCCTTCAGGCCGTCGCGCGCCTCGGCGAGGCTGAGTTCGTTGAGGTCTGTCACGCTGTTCGTCCTCGGCCGTTCGGCCGCGATGCGGGTCGGGGGCGTTCCGTCGGGCGGGGCCGGCGGGCGCGGCAGGCGTCCTTCGCGGAAGGGCCGCCTACTCGACGACTTTCGGGACCAGGAAGTAGTGGTCCTCCGTCTCGGGCGCGTTGGCGACGACGTCGACCGCGCGGCCGCCGTCGGTGACCACGTCCTTGCGCTTCTTCATCGCCATCGGCGTCACCGAGGTCATCGCCTCGACGCCGGTCACGTCGACCGCGCCGAGCTGCTCGACGAAGGCGAGGATGGCGTTCAGCTCGCCCTGCAGCGGCGCGACCTCGTCTTCGGCGACCGCGATGCGGGCCAGATGCGCGATGCGCCGGACTGTCTTCTCGTCGACCGACATGCTGCCTGTTCGTCTCGGCTGTTCGTCCCGAAGGACCCGGCGCGCCACGGCGGAGATGCGCCGCGTCGGCCCGGTCCCTCGACGGTCCGGGCGCTATAGCACCGGGCTTCGCGACGCCGCAACGCGCCGGGGCGTCAGGTGACGACGTGGTTCGGCGTCACCGTCGTCTCGACCACGATGCCGGCCGGGCGGATCGGGAAGCACGCGGCCAGGGTGAAGCCGAGCACCAGGACCTCGAAGGCGACGAGGAGCATCACCTTGTGCCGCCGCGGCAGCGGGCGGCGAGGAGGGGACCCGTGGGGGACGAAAGAACCGATGGCGCGCACGATTGCCTCCGCTGCGGGCTTAACGAAACCTTAACCATCGTTATGAGGGAAGCGCTGCGTTGTCGGCCACGGCAAACTCGCGACGCGGTTAACGGCTGTGGATGGAGCGTGAGCGCGATGTGGAACACGGTGTTCGAGCGGCTTCATCCGGGCGCACGCTCGAGCGACGCCGAGATCGCGCGGGCGGAGGCCGAGCTCGGCTTCGCGCTGCCCGAATCGTATCGCAGCTTCTGCCGTGACTGCGGCGCCGGCCTCGCCAACGGCCATTTCCGGATCGCCACGCCCCTGCCCTACCCGGCGGCCGACCTGGTGACGCGGGCGGAGATCATCGCCGACAGCATCAACGCGGCGATCGCGGCGCTCTCGGCCGCCGACGCGCCGCACCGGTTCGCGATCGAGGACAACGACCTGTCGCGGCTCGCACGCGCCTGCTTCTTCGGCGAAGGCGAGGACGGCAGCTTCCTGTTCTGGGACGTCGCCGGCGCGGGCGAGTACCCGATCTGGGTGATGGCCGCGGATCTCGAAACCGTCCGCTTCGGCGGCGACAGCCTCGACGCGTTCTTCCGGCGCACGCAGGGCCTGACGATCCTCGACGTGCTCGGCGACGGCACCCCGCCGCTGGCCTCGACCTTCGAGGGCATCGAGGCGGCGGTGATGGCGCGGGCCGGCGAGGCGAGCCCGCCCGGCGAGCCGGCATAGGGCGCGAGCGGAACGGGATACGATGGACGAGGACACGTTACGCGCCTTCGCCGAGGCCTCGCGCGGCGGCCCCCGGCTGATCGGCATCGATCTCGGCACCAAGACGATCGGGCTCGCCCTGTCGGATCTCGGCCGCCAGATCGCGTCGCCCCTGGAGACGATCAAGCGGGTGAAGTTCACGCCCGACGTCGCGCGGCTGCGCTTCCTCTGCGAGCAGCACGCGGTCGGCGGGCTGGTGATCGGGCTGCCGCTCAACATGGACGGCAGCGAGGGCGTGCGGGTGCAATCGACGCGCTCGTTCGTGCGCAACCTCAAGCCGCTCCTCGACCTGCCGGTCCTGTTCTACGACGAGCGCCTTTCGACCGCCGTCGTCACGCGTGCGCTGATCGCGGCCGACACCTCGCGGGCCAAGCGCGGCGCGCTCGTCGACAAGCTCGCCGCCGCCTACATCCTGCAGGGCTGCCTCGACCGGATGCGGGGGCTGGTCGAGTCCGAGGACGACGACCCGTTCTGAGCGCTTGCGCGCGTCTCGCCGGCTGCGGCTCAGCCGATCAGCGACACCATCCCGCTGCCGTGCCGCTCGATCCGCCCGTCGAGCTCGAGCTCAAGCAGCGTGGTCTGGACGCGGCGCACGGAGAGCCCGGTGGCACGCGCAAGCTCGTCGGTGCCGACCGGCGTCGGGCTGAGCGCGGCGACGAGCGTCTCCCGGTCGCTCACCGGCTCTGCCGGTTCCGGCGCCTCGAACGGCGCAGCCGGCATCGGCGCGGCGCCGTCATCGAGGTCGATCTCGTCCCAGAAGTCCGGCTGGTCGGCGAGGTCCGGTCGCGGGAGCGCCGGCACCCGGTCGGGGTCGTTGCCGCGCTCGATCAGCGGTGCGATGGCGGCGAGGACGTGCTCGACCTCGGCGACGAGCGTCGCCCCCTGGCGGATCAGGTCGTTGGTGCCCTCCGCCCGCGGGTCGAGCGGAGAGCCCGGCACCGCGAAGACCTCGCGACCCTGCTCGAGGGCGAAGCGCGCGGTGATCAGCGAGCCCGAACGGCGTGCCGCCTCGACCACCACGGTGCCGTAGGCCAGCCCCGAAATGATGCGGTTGCGCCTCGAGAAGTCGCGCCCGCGCGGCACCCAGCCCATCGGCATCTCGGCGATCACCGCCCCGCCCGCCTCCAGGATCGCCTCGACGATGCCGGCATGGTTGGCCGGATAGATCTTGTCGTGGCCGCCCGCGAGCACCGCGACGGTGCCGGTCGCGGCGGACGCCTTGTGCGCGCGGGCGTCGATCCCGCGGGCCAGGCCGGAGACGACGACGAGCCCCGCTTCGCCGAGACCGCGCGCCAGCCGCTCGGTGAAGGCGAGCCCGGCGGCTGAGGCGTTGCGCGAGCCGACGATCGCCACCGCCGGCCTTGAAAGCGCGTCGGCGGATCCGCGCACCGCGACGAGGGGCGGCGCGGAATCGGCCGCCTGAAGGATCTTCGGGTAGCCCGCCTCGCCCATCGCGACGATGCGGGCACCGAGGCGGCACGCTGCCGCGATTTCCGCCTCGGCCTCGGCGCGCGCCGGCGGCACGAGGCGCCGTCCCCGGCGCGCGGTCAGGTCCGGCAGGGCCGCGAGGGCGCCGGCCGCGCCGCCGAAGCGGCTGATCAGGCTGCGGAACGTGCGCGGCCCGACCCCTTCCGTTCGGATCAGGCGGAGCCAGTCGAGCCTTTGTGCGTCGGTGAGCTGCACGGGCCTTCCCCCGAAGGGGTCTCAGCCCTTCTGACCGATCCGTCCCTCGGTGCCGTCGACCAGCCGGCGGATGTTGGGCGCGTGCTTCCACCATAACAGCAGGCCGAGGACGAGGAAGAGGCCCGCGCGCGCCGGATCGTTCAAGGCCCACAGAATGATAGGGGTCGCGGCCGAGGCTGCGAGCGCCGCGAGCGACGAGTAGCGCAGGGCGAAGGCGAGGCCGAGCCAGATCGCCGCGAAGGCGAGCAGCGCCGGCGGGCTTAGGGCGAGCAGCACCCCGAGGAAGGTCGCGACGCCCTTGCCGCCCCTGAACCTGAGCCAGACCGGGAAGAGATGCCCGAGAAAGGCGCCGAGCCCGGCCGCGAGCGCCGGCCACGCGCCGGTCCCGTCGCTGGTGCCTTGGCCGAACCGCTGCGCGATCAGCACCGCCGCGGTGCCTTTCAGGGCATCGCCGAGCAGCGTCGCGGCGGCGAGCCCCTTGCGGCCGGTGCGGAGCACGTTGGTCGCGCCGATGTTGCCCGACCCGATCGCCCGCACGTCGCCGAGGCCGGCAAGCCGCGTGAAGACGAGCCCGAACGGGATCGAGCCGAGGGCGTAGCCGAGCGCCAGGCAGCCGAGGACGACCGGCCAGGCGATGTCCGACAGCGCGCTCATGCGGCCGCCGCGAGGTCGGCCGAGCGGTGGACGATCCGGCCGCCGACGAGCGTCAGCACCGCGGCGCCCTGCATCCGCGCCTCGTCGAACGGCGAGTTCTTCGAGCGCGACTTCAGGGTCCGCTTGTCGAGCACGTAGGGCACGTCCGGATCGATCAGCACGAGGTCGGCCGGGGCGCCGACCGCGAGCCGACCGGATTCGCGCCCGAGGATGCGCCCCGGATTCGCCGACAGCGCCGCGAGCAGGCGCGCGAGCGTGACGTCGCCGGCGCGCACGAGGCGGAGCGCGGCGCCGAGCAGGGTCTCGATCCCGAGCGCGCCGTCGGCAGCCTCGGCGAAGGGCAGGCGCTTGGTCTCGACGTCCTGCGGGTTGTGATCGGAGACGACGACGTCGATCACGCCCTCGTTCAGCGCCGCCGCCAGCGCCTGCCGGTCGGCCTCGCCGCGCAAGGGCGGCGAAAGCTTGCAGAAGGTGCGGTAGTGCCCGATGTCGCCCTCGTTCAGGACGAGGTTGTTGATCGAGGCGCCGCAGGTCACCGGCAATCCGTCGTGCTTGGCCCGGCGCACGATCTCGACCGAGTCGGCGCAGGAGATCATCGCCGCGTGGTAGCGCGCGCCGGTGAGGCGGACGAGGCGGAGGTCGCGCTCCAGCATCATCGTCTCGGCCTCGCGCGGGATGCCCATCAGCCCGAGCCGCGAGGCCAGCTCGCCCTCGTTCATCACGCCCTCGCCGACGAGGTCGGGCTCCTCGACGTGCTGCATCAGTAGCGCGCCGAAGTCGCGGGCGTAGGTCATCGCCCGCCGCATCACCTGCGCGTGCGTGACGGCGCGGAGCCCGTCGGTGAAGGCGACGGCGCCGGCTTCCTGGAGCAGGCCGAACTCGGTCATCTCGTGGCCGGCAAGCCCCTTGGTGATCGCCGCCGCCGGCAGGACGTTGACGCAGGCCGTGTCGCGGGCGCGGCGCAGCACGAAGTCGACGATCGCCGGCCCGTCGATCACCGGATTGGTGTCCGGCATGCAGACCAGCGTCGTGACCCCGCCGGCTGCCGCCGCGGCGCTGGCGCTCGCCAGGGTCTCGCGGTGCTCGGCGCCGGGCTCGCCGACGAAGGCGCGCATGTCGATCAGGCCCGGCGCCAGCACGTGGCCGGCGCAGTCGATCGTCCGCGCGCCCTCCGGCAGGCCGGGCGCCGCGCCCCAGGCGATGTCGGCGATGCGGCCGTCGCGGATCAGGACATGGCCCGGCTCTTCGCGGCCGTCGGCCGGGTCGAGGAGGGTGGCGTTGGTGAGGATCTGAGCTTGTTCGGTCATGGCCATCACGCGTTCGGCAGATGCGAGGCCAGCGCTTCCATCACCGCCATGCGCACGGCGACGCCCATCTCGACCTGCTCGCGAATCAGCGACTGCGCCCCGTCGGCGATGTCGGAGGCGATCTCGACGCCGCGGTTCATCGGGCCGGGATGCATCACCAGGGCGTCGGGAGCGGCGAGCGCGAGCTTGTCGGCGTCGAGGCCGAAATAGCGGAAATACTCCTTCACCGAGGGCACGAACGAGCCGTTCATGCGCTCGCGCTGCAGGCGCAGCATCATCACGATGTCGCAGCCGTCGAGGCCCTTGCGCATGTCGGTGAAGACCTCGACGCCGAAGCGCTCGATGCCGGCGGGCAGGAGCGACGACGGGGCGATCACGCGGACGCGCGCACCCAGCGCCTGCAGCAGGATCAGGTTCGAGCGCGCGACGCGGCTGTGCAGCACGTCGCCGCAGATCGCGACGCGAAGCCCCTCGATCCGCCCCTTGTTGCGGCGGATGGTCAGCGCGTCGAGCAGCGCCTGCGTCGGGTGCTCGTGGGCGCCGTCGCCGGCATTGACCACCGAGCAGTCGACCTTCCGCGCGAGCAGGTGCACGGCGCCGGCCGAATGGTGGCGCACCACGATGATGTCGGGCCGCATGGCGTTCAGCGTCGCCGCGGTGTCGATCAGCGTCTCGCCCTTCTTCACCGAGGACGAGGCCACCGACATGTTCATCACGTCGGCGCCGAGGCGCTTGCCGGCGAGCTCGAACGAGGATTGCGTGCGGGTCGAGGGCTCGAAGAACAGGTTGATCTGGGTGCGACCGCGCAGCGTCGCGCGCTTCTTCTCAACCTGACGGGAGATCGCCACCGCCGCGTCCGCCCGGTCGAGCAGCCCCTCGATGTCGGGGCGCGACAGGCCCTCTATCCCGAGGAGATGCCGGTGGGGATAGTTCGGGTGCGTCGGCTGGCTCATCGCCTCGCGTGATAGGTCGCGCCCGATGCGACGGCAAGCGCGCGGCGCGGGACCGGGCTGGCAACTTTCGGCGGCGGCGATACGTAACCAGCCGAGACGAGGCGGCGAAGTGGTCGCCACTCGGACAATCAGGTGACACTCCCTTGGCAGCTTCCCCGGCGATTCCCTCCGGCACCGCGACGCCCCGCCGCGAGGCGATCTACCGGCATCCGCTGGTGATCCGCGTCGCGCACTGGCTCAACGCCGCCTCCCTGCTGATCCTGCTGATGAGCGGGCTGCAGATTTTCAACGCGCATCCGGCCCTGTACTGGGGCGCGAAGTCGACCTTCGACACCCCGGCGCTGGCGATCACCAGCGACACCGACGCCAAGGGCAACGCCCGCGGCATCGTGACGATCGGCGGCCGCACCTTCGACACCACCGGCGTGCTCGGGCTCTCGAAGGACCAGGGCCAGATGACCGACCGGGCCTTCCCGTCGTGGAGCACGATCCCCTCGGGGCAGGATCTCGCCACAGCGCGGCGCTGGCACTTCCTGTTCGCCTGGGCGCTGGTGATCAACGGGGCGATCTACCTGCTCTACGGGCTGGTGTCGGGGCAGCTTCGCCGGCGGGTGATCCCGGACGGCGACCAGATCCGCGACTTCGGCGGCTCGGTGCGCGAGCATCTCACGCTGCACTTCCCCAAGGGCGAGGAGGCCAAGCGCTACAACGTGCTGCAGAAGCTGACGTACCTCGCCGTGATCGCCGGCCTTCTGCCGGTGATGGTGCTGGCCGGCCTCGCGATGTCGCCGGGCATGGATGCCGCCTGGCCCTGGCTGGTCGACGTGTTCGGCGGCCGGCAGTCGGCGCGCACGATCCACTTCATCGTGGCCAACCTCCTGGTGCTGTTCGTGATCGTGCACGTGGTGCTGGTGCTGGTCTCGGGCTTCTGGAACAACATGCGCGGCATGGTCACCGGCTGGTTCGCGATCGAGAAGGACGGAGCGACCCCGCGATGAGCAACCTCGACCGCCGCCGCTTCCTCACCACCGTCGCCGCGCTCGGCGGCACCGCGATGCTCGCCGGCTGCGACCGCTTCGCCGGGTCCGCCTACGGCCCGCGGACGCTGAAGGCCGGCGAGGACGCCAACCTGTTCGTGCAGCGCCTGTTGCTCTCGAACGCCTCGCTGGCGAAGGAATTCCCGGATTCCGAGATCTCGGCGGTGTTCAAGCCGAACGGCACGATCGACCCGCCGGACAAGGCCTACAAGGCGCTTGCGGCCTCGAACTTCTCGACCTTCAAGCTCGAGGTCGGGGGCCTCGTCGAGCGACCGCAGAGCTTCGGCCTCGCCGACCTCCGCGCGCTGCCGTCGCGGACGCAGACGACCCGGCACGATTGCGTCGAGGGCTGGAGCTGCATCGGAAAATGGTCCGGCGTGCCGCTGGCTGAGGTGCTGAACCGCGCCGGGCTGAAGCCGCAGGCGCGCTACGTCGTGTTCCACTGCGCCGACACGCTCGAATATGCCGGCGGCGGCCTCGAAGGCGGCAAAGACGGCGCGTTCCTGCAGCCGGAGAACCCGAGCGCGGTGCGCCACGTCCAGGTGGCGGCCGCGGGCAACGATGCCGACGCCTGGGGCGGTGCCCCGGCCGAGGAGCCCGAGGAGACGCGCACGCCGATCCGCTACTACGAGAGCATCGACCTCACCGACGCCTTCCACCCGCAGACGATCCTCGCCTACGACCTCAACGGAAAGCCGCTCCCGGTCTCGAACGGCGCGCCCCTGCGCCTGCGGCTCGAGCGGCAGCTCGGCTACAAGCAGGCCAAGTACGTGATGCGGATCGAGGTAGTCGAATCGCTGGCCAGGATCGGCGACGGCCAGGGCGGCTACTGGGAGGACCGCGGCTACGAATGGTACGCCGGCATCTGAGACCGGCCCCCTCCCCCGCAGAGGGGGGGAGAATGCCCACCCGTACGCGCCTCGCGGCAGGCGCCCCGAACAGCCCCCCATTTGACAACCCGCGGGGCATGAACCACTTCATGCCCCGCGCAGGTCCGGCCCGGCCGCGGCGCGAAACCCAACAATTGGTGCGTTCCTGCCGCTGCTCGGGCTTTGACGAGAGGCTGTTTCGTCCATGAAAGTCGTCGTCGTCGAGTCGCCGGCCAAAGCCAAGACCATCAACAAGTATCTTGGCCGCGACTATGAAGTCATCGCCTCGTTCGGGCACATCCGCGACCTTCCGGCCAAGGACGGGTCGGTCGATCCCGAAGCCGATTTCAACATGATCTGGGAGCTCGACGCCCGCGGCTCGAAGCAGGTGTCCGAGATCGCCCGCGCCGTGAAGGGCGCGGACAAGCTGATCCTGGCGACCGACCCGGATCGCGAGGGCGAGGCGATCTCCTGGCACGTGCTGGAGGCGCTGACCGCCCGCAAGGTGCTGAAGGGCATCCCGGTCGAGCGCGTCACCTTCAACGCGATCACCAAGGCGTCGGTCGAGACGGCGATGCGGCAGCCGCGCCAGATCGATCAGGCGCTGGTCGACGCCTACCTGGCGCGCCGGGCGCTCGACTACCTCGTCGGCTTCAACCTGTCGCCGGTGCTGTGGCGCAAGCTCCCCGGCGCCCGCTCGGCCGGCCGCGTGCAGTCGGTGGCCTTGCGGCTCGTCTGCGAGCGCGAGGTCGAGATCGAGCGCTTCAAGCCGCGCGAGTACTGGTCGCTGGTCGCGACCCTCTCGACCGCAGACGGCGGCGTGTTCGAGGCTCGCCTCGTCGGGGCCGACGGCAAGCGCATCCAGCGCCTCGACGTCGGCAACGGCGAGGATGCGGCCGCGTTCAAGCGCGACCTCGAGCTCGCGACGTTCCAGGTCGCCTCGGTCGAGGCGAAGCCCGCCAAGCGCCATCCGCAGCCGCCCTTCACGACGTCGACGCTGCAGCAGGAGGCGTCGCGAAAGCTCGGGATGGCGCCGGCGCAGACCATGCGCGTCGCCCAGAAGCTCTACGAGGGCGTCGACATCGGCGGCGAGACGGTGGGCCTGATCACCTACATGCGGACCGACGGCGTCGACATGGCGCCCGAGGCCATCGCCGACGCGCGCCGGGTCATCGGCCGCGAGTTCGGCGACAAGTACGTCCCGGGCGTGCCGCGCCGCTACAGCGCCAAGGCCAAGAACGCGCAGGAGGCCCACGAGGCCGTGCGCCCGACCGACATGGGCCGGCTGCCGAAGCAGGTCGCGCGGATGCTCGATCCCGAGCAGGCCAAGCTCTACGACCTGATCTGGACGCGGACCGTCGCCAGCCAGATGGAGTCGGCCGAGCTGGAGCGCACCACGGTCGACGTGACCGCCAGCGTCGGCCCGCGCCGGATCGACCTGCGCGCCACCGGCCAGGTCGTGAAGTTCGACGGCTTCCTCACCCTCTACCAGGAGGGCAAGGACGACGAGGAGGACGAGGACGGCAAGCGCCTGCCGCCGATGAAGGCCGGCGAGGCGCTGAAGCGCGAGCGCATCGCCTCGACCCAGCACTTCACCGAGCCGCCGCCGCGCTTCTCCGAGGCCAGCCTCGTCAAGCGCATGGAGGAGCTCGGCATCGGCCGGCCCTCGACCTACGCCGCGGTGCTCCAGACCCTGCGCGACCGCGAATACGTCAAGATCGAGAAGAAGCGCCTGCAGCCCGAGGACAAGGGCCGGCTCGTGACCGGCTTCCTCGAGAGCTTCTTCAAGCGCTACGTCGAGTACGACTTCACCGCCGACCTCGAAGGCCAGCTCGACCGGGTCTCGAACGCCGAGATCGACTGGCGCGACGTGCTGCGCGACTTCTGGCGCGACTTCTCCGCCGCCGTCGGCGGCACCAAGGAGCTGCGCGTCACCGAGGTGCTGGAGGCGCTGAACACGCTTCTCGGCGACCACATCTTCCCCGAGAAGGCCGACGGCTCGAACCCGCGCACCTGCCCGACCTGCGGCTCGGGCCAGCTCTCGCTGAAGCTCGGCAAGTTCGGCTCCTTCGTCGGCTGCTCGAACTACCCGGAATGCAAGTTCACCCGGCAGCTCTCGGCCGCGGGCATCGAGGGCGAGGGTGACGGCTCATCGCCGGACGGCAGCCCGCCCGGCACGCGGGTGCTCGGCAACGATCCGGTGACCGGATTGCCGGTGACGATCCGCGACGGCCGGTTCGGCCCGTTCGTCCAGCTCGGCGAGGCCTCGACCGAGAAGGACGCGGCCAAGCCCAAGCGCTCGTCGCTGCCGAAGGGTGTGACGCCGTCGATGGTCGACCTGGAGAAGGCGCTGCGGCTGCTGTCGCTGCCGCGCGAGGTCGCCCGGCACCCGGAGACCGGCGAGCCGATCCTGGCCAATCTCGGCCGGTTCGGGCCCTACGTCCAGCACGGCAAGACCTACGCGAACCTGGGCAAGGACGACGACGTGCTCGAGGTCGGCGCCAACCGGGCGATCGACCTGATCGTCGCCAAGGAACAGGGCGGCGGCCGCGGCCGCCCGTCCTCGGATCCCGGCCGCCCGATCGGCAAGGACGAGGCGACGGGTCGCGAGCTGGTGGTCAAGGCCGGCAAGTACGGCGCCTACGTCACCGACGGCGAGGTCAACGCGACCCTGCCGAAATCGATGGCCGCCGAGGCGCTGACGCTCGCCGAGGGCATCGACCTCGTCAACGCCAAGCGCGCGGCCGGCGGGGGCAAGCCGAGCCGCGGCCGCAAGGCCGCGCCGGCGCGGGGTGCGAAGGCCACGGCGCGCAAGCCGGCAAAGGCGGCCAAGGACGGCGAGGTCGGGACGGTGAAGACCGCTTCCAAAACCTCCGCCAAACCCGCCGCGAAGAAGCGCGCCACGCCGAAGGCCGCTGCGGGCAAGGCCGCTGCGAAGCCGGCTTCGAGCAAGAAGGCCAGCGGCTGAACCGCCGGCGGCGCAGCTTGCCGGCGGTCCGCGCCAGGCGCGTCGCAGGTCTCAGACGAGGTAGCTGATCGTCGCGGCGAAGGCCGTCGCGAAGGTCGCCAGGGCGACCGTCGTCGGATTGACGAAGGCCGCGCGAGAGACGGGCGCAGCGTCCTGCTCGCATCCGAAGGCTTGCCCGGCGGCGCGCTCGAGGCGGGCGAGGATCAGGGTTCGGGCTTCGATCGAAGCAGTCGTCATCGTCGGCGTCCCAGCCCTCGTTACGGCAAAGATCTTGTGATATAATGCATGATCATGCCGCCGGTTCCGCGCGAAATTGCAGCGTGAGGCGATCTTAACCGGATCTGCGCATCACCCCGATGACGGTTGCATCGCAGCGTTTGGAGGGTTCGCGCTGCACATGCGAAGCTGCATAGCGGATTCGGCCTGCGATCGCCTTTGATGTTTCCGTTTTGTTCCGGTATCGTGAGCGGATGAAAGCCCATGCGAGACGTGACCCGAAGCCTGGAGCCCGTCGGTTGAGCGACGCCCCCATCGACCTGTTCGGGCCGGGCGCGAAGGCCGCTGCCCATTCTTCGCCAGCCCATTCTTCGCCGGCCAAGCCTTCGGCCACGGATCCCTCGCCCGCCGCGCCCCTGCCCTCGTCCGAGCGCCGGCGCAAGCCGACGGCGCCGATGGCGGCGCTCGAGCCGCTCGCCGGTCCGGAGGCCGGCTACACCGCATCCGACATCGAGGTGCTGGAAGGGCTGGAGCCGGTGCGGCGCCGGCCCGGCATGTATATTGGCGGCACCGATGAGCGGGCGCTGCACCACCTGTTCTCGGAGGTGATCGACAATTCGATGGACGAGGCGGTGGCGGGCCACGCCAGCTTCATCGAGGTCGAGCTGGAGGAGACGGGCGCGCTCGTCGTCACCGACAACGGCCGCGGCATCCCGATCGACCCGCACCCGAAGTTTCCCGGCAAGTCCGCGCTCGAAGTTATCATGACGACGCTGCATGCAGGCGGGAAGTTCGACTCGAAGGTCTACGAGACCAGCGGCGGCCTGCACGGCGTCGGCATTTCGGTGGTGAACGCGCTGTCCGACCTCCTGGAGGTCGAGGTCGCGCGCAACCAGACGCTCTACCGCCAGAGTTTTTCGCGCGGTCATGCGCAGGGCGGGTTGGAAACCGTCGGGCGGGTGCAGAACCGGCGCGGCACGCGCATCCGCTTCCATCCCGACGCGCAGATCTTCGGCTCGCTGGCGTTCGACCCGCGCCGCCTGTTCAAGATGGCGCGCTCGAAGGCCTACCTGTTCGGCGGCGTCGAGATCCGGTGGCGGTGTGCGCCGGCGCTGATCGAGGGCACCGACATCCCGGCCGAGGCGGTGCACCGCTTCCCCGGCGGCCTGCGCGACTACCTCGCCCGCGACATCGAGGGCAAGGAGCTCGTCACCGACGCGATCTTCTCCGGCAAGATCACAAAGCCCGGCTCGCACGGCTCGCTCGAATGGGCCGTGGCCTGGATGGTCCACGACGACGGCGTCTCCGCCTCGTACTGCAACACCATCCCGACGCCCGAGGGCGGCACCCACGAATCCGGCCTGCGCGTCGCGCTGCTGCGGGCGCTGCGCGAGCACGCCGAGCGGGTGAACCAGGCCAAGCGCATGACGGCGGTGACCACCGACGACGTGATGGCGACCTGCGCCTCCATGCTGTCGGTCTTCATCCGCGAGCCGGAGTTCCAGGGCCAGACCAAGGACAAGCTCGCCACCGTCGAGGCGTCGCGCATCGTCGAGACCGCGATCCGCGACGCCTTTGACCATTGGCTCGCCGCGTCGCCGGCCCAGGCCAACAAGGTGCTAGACTGGGTGATCGACCGGGCCGAGGAGCGCCTGCGCCGACGCCAGGAGAAGGAGGTCGCGCGCAAGACCGCGACGCGCAAGCTGCGGCTCCCCGGCAAGCTCGCCGATTGCTCGGCCGCCGGCACCGCGGGCTCGGAGATCTTCATCGTCGAGGGCGACTCGGCCGGCGGCTCGGCCAAGCAGGCGCGCGACCGGGCCATGCAGGCGATCCTGCCGCTGCGCGGCAAGATCCTGAACGTTGCCTCGGCCAGCCGCGACAAGCTCGGTGCGAACCAGCTTATCGGCGACCTCACCCTCGCGCTCGGCTGCGGCACCGGCGGTCAGTACCGCGACGAGGAGCTGCGCTACGACAAGGTGATCATCATGACGGACGCCGATGTCGACGGCGCCCATATCGCCTCGCTGCTGATCACCTTCTTCTACCGGCAGATGCCGAAGCTCATCGACAAGGGCCACCTCTACCTCGCGATGCCGCCGCTCTACAGGCTGCAGCAGGGCACCAAGACGGCCTACGCCCGCGACGACTCGCATAAGGAGCAGCTGATCAAGACGGTGTTCAAGAACGGCAAGGTCGAGATCAGCCGCTTCAAGGGGCTGGGCGAGATGATGCCGGCGCAGCTGAAGGAGACGACGATGGACCCGAAGAAGCGCATCCTGATGCGCGTCGCCGTCCTCGACGAGGCGCGCGAATCGACCGGCGACGCGGTCGAGCGCCTGATGGGCAACAAGCCGGAAGCCCGCTTCACCTTCATCTCCGAGCGAGCCGCCTTCGCCGAGAAGACCGACCTCGACATCTGAGCGGCCCGGCACGGCGGTCCGATCGGAGCCCGGCCGCGAGGCCGGGCTTTTTCATGCCCGCGATCGTGCGACGAAAAAAGCCCGGCCTTTCGGCCGGGCTTCTCGGGTTGGGTCGAACCGCGGCTCTGGGCGAGCCGCGGCGGATCCGGCAGGTCCTAGTACGAGCCGAACTTGTAGTTCAGGCCGGCGCGCACGACAGCGAACTCGGTGCTGTTGTTGCGGTTCAGGCCGCTCTGCACGACGGTCACGC